>JACCZL010000124.1 GCA_013695975.1 Chloroflexota bacterium | reverse complement strand
GGCTCGACAACTACGCCGCGCTGATGGAGGACGCCAGCTTCTGGAACGCCCTCCGAAACACGACCGCCTTCGCCGTGTTCACGGTCTTCTTCAGCGTCGCCCTGGGCCTCCTGGTCGCCGTGGTCCTGTCCGGGCGGATCCGCTTTCGCTCGCTCTACGAGGCGCTCTACTTCATCCCAGTCATCACGCCGATGGTTCCAGTCCCGATCGCCTGGAAGTGGATCTACGATCCGACCTACGGCCTGCTCAACTACTTCCTCGGGACGCTCGGGATCCCGCCGGTCGGCTGGCTGATCTACCCGAGCTATGCGCTCTGGGCGATCGTCGCGATGAGCGTCTGGAAAGTGGTCGGCTACAACATGATCATCTTCCTGGTCGGCATCCGCAACATCCCGACCCTCTACTACGAGGCGGCGGCGATCGACGGCGCGTCCCGCTCGCAGCAGTTCTGGCAGATCACCCTGCCGCTGCTCAAGCCGATCATCCTGTTCGTGACCGTCGTCTCGACCATCAACGCCTACAACGTCTTCACCCAGGTCTACGTCATGACGACCGGCTCGCAGGGCGCCCCCGGCAACGCCGTCCGGGTGCTGGTCTTCGACATCTACGAGAACGCCTTCCGCTACTTCAAGATGGGCTACGCCTCCTCCGAGGCGGTCGTGCTGTTCCTGATCATCCTCGTCCTGACCCTGATCCAGTTCAAGGTCATCAAATACGACACCTGATTGTAGGGGCGGTTCGCGAACCGCCCCTACATGAAGCCGGGGTAAGGCCCGCCCCTCCAGTGGACGGTCCCGAACCACGGCGACAGATAGGAAGGACACATGGCAGACACCACACTAGGACCGGCCCCGGCCTCCACCGCCGTGGACGTGAGGGCGCGCGCACGAGCGAGGCAGGGCGCGACGGCCGAGACGATCCAGAGCCTGCTGCTCCAGCTCGTCGTGCTCCTCGGCGCGGCGCTGATGCTGCTGCCACTGGTCTGGATGGTTAGCACCTCGCTGAAGCCCCCCAGCGAGGTGCTGACCTGGCCGCCCCAGCTCATCCCGAAGGCGCCGACCCTCGAGAACTACGCCGGGGTCTTCGAGGCCGCGCCGTTCGGCCGGTTCTTCCTCAACAGCCTGCTGGTCTCGATCGTCTCGACCGTCGCGATCCTGGCGACCTCGTCGCTGGCCGGCTTCGTCTTCGCCAAGTACAGCTTTCCGCTCAAGACGGTGCTGTTCGTGCTGGTCCTGGCAACCGCGATGGTGCCGTTCGAGACCTACATGCTGCCACTCTACCTGTTGATGAAGGACCTGGAGTGGATCAACACCTACCAGGGCCTGGTGGCGCCGTATGTGATCATGAGCTTCGGCATCTTCTTCATGCGCCAGGCGATCGGGTCGTCGATCCCCGACGAGCTGCTCGACGCCGCTCGCATCGACGGGTCGTCCGAGCTCGGCCTGTACTGGCGGATCATCCTACCGCTCTCGACCGGCGCGCTCGGCGCACTCGGCATCTTCGCGTTCATGCAGGCCTGGGCCGCGTTCATCTGGCCGCTGCTGATGACCTCCTCGAACGACCTGTCGACGATGGAGCTGGGCCTCGGCCTCTTCCAGAACCGCTTCACCGTCGACTACGGCCTGATCACCGCCGGCTCGTCGCTCAGCTTCTTCGCCGTCCTCGCCGCCTTCCTCTTCTTCCGACGCCACATCATCCAGGGCATCACCCTGACCGGGATGAAGTAGCCGGATAACAGTCACTCAGCGTGTGCAGGTGGACTCGAGGGTCCGTCTCCGCCCAGTGGCGGAAGTCGTCGGTGAAGCCCGCGGCAGAGACGTAGAGGAATGGGCCGTCTCGGGCGACATGGGGCCACCCCTGGCCGGAGTTGGCGAGGTCTTCGAGGTCGCGTCGGAGATCATGGTGGAGGTCGAACCCTCGCGGGGCTGAAGACCATTTAATCTCGCCGGTCAGCAGGCGGTCGTCGTCGAGACGGGCGACGATGTCGATCTCGATGCCGCGGCGGTTGCGATCTCGGCCTGCCCAGCGGGCCCAGGTCCGGGCGGCCGGTAGGCCCCAGTCCACGTGGAGGCGGGTGTAGGCTTGGGCGACGATCCGCTCGAAAACGCTGCCCATGTATTCGTTAAGGCGGGGCTCTACCGCCTTCCGCCAGACCTCGGCGGGGTCGCCGGCCGCCAGGCGGCTGCGGTTGGGAACGACGAAGCGGTGCCAAAAGGCCGCGGCGTTGTCGACGATGTGGTGGCGGTAGGGGGCAGTGGCGGCCGCCTCGAAGTTGCGCTCGCGGCCGACGAGCTCGAGCTTCTCGAGCACTCCAAGCGCGCGACGGACCACGTGCTGCTGATGGCCCAGGCCGGCCGCCTGGGCGATCTCGTTGATCTCGGTCCGGCCGGCCGCGACCGCCGAGAGGACGGTGCGATATTCAGAAGGGTCGCGGATTCCCCGCTCCTGCTCAATGAGGGTGAGGAGCTGAAGATGAACCTCGCCACGAGGCGAGAGGAACGTGCGCACCACCGCGTCGTCGAGCGGTTCGCCCTCCCCGATCGCCGCCAGGTAGCGCGGTGTCCCGCCGAAGATGCCGTAGAAGATCGCGGCCTCCCGCGACGGGCGGTCGGGCATCATCCGCGCGGCATCCCGATAGTCGAACGGGAGGAGGCGAGTCGACCAGTTGACGCGCCCGAACAGGGGCTGACCACCCACCAGGAGTCCCTCCATCGTGCCGACCTCGGAGCCGCTGAGGACCAGCGTCAGCGGGCGGCCACCGGCCTCGCGATCCCAGACCGCCACGAGCTGGGAAGTAACGTCGTCAGCGCCCTGCAGCAGGTACTGGAACTCGTCCAGAACGACGACGAGCGGCTCGTCGGTCGCCAGTTCGACGAACAGGCGGAAGATGGTCCGCCAGGTGGGATAGTCGGCCGGCTCGAGCGACCGGCCCGACCAGGTGGTCAGCTCGTTGAGCAGTTCCCGTCGGTTGAGTTCCGCCGTGGAGTCGGCCGCCAGGAAGTAGAAAACCCGCCCTCCTTGCCAGACGTGGCTGAGCAGGAAGGT
>JACCZL010000117.1 GCA_013695975.1 Chloroflexota bacterium | reverse complement strand
CGACCGAAGCGGCCGGAGAGCGAGGAGGCCGCGGTGACGCGGAAAGGCGAGGCCGAACTGGAGCCGGCGCCGCCCCGGCCCGTCGAGATCGATCTAGAGGGGATCGAGCGGCGGGTGATGGCATTCCCGGTCCCGGAGGGCAAGTACGGCCGGGTTCAAGGGATCAAGGGCAAGGCGATCTTCTCGTCCTTCCCGGTCCAGGGGAGTCGGGGGGGCGAGTGGTTCGAGGGGCCACCGGCCAACGGGACACTCGAGGTCTACGACTTCGAGACCCAGAAGGCAGATCGGCTGGCCGACGGGATCACCGACTTCCGCGTGGGGCGGGATGGCAAGACGCTGCTCTACCGAGCCGGCGAACGGCCGCGGGTGCTCAAGGCCGGCGAGAAGCCGCCGGAGCCGGCGGCCAAGGACGACCGCGCGGCGCCGGGCCGCGAGAGCGGCTGGATCGACCTCGAGCGAGTCAAAGTGTCGGTGCGGCCCGCCGCCGAGTGGCCCCAGATGTTCCGCGAGGCCTGGCGCCTCCAGCGCGAGCACTTCTGGACCGAGGACATGTCCGGGATCGACTGGGAGCTGATGTACCGCCGCTATCTCCCGCTGGTCGACCGCGTCACCACCCGCTCGGAGTTCTCCGACCTGCTCTGGGAGCTGCAAGGGGAGCTGGGGACGTCGCACGCCTACGAGATCGGCGGCGAGTACCGCCAGGGGCCAGAGTACAAGCAGGGCTTCCTCGGCGTGGACTGGGCGCGCGACGCGGATGGCGCCTACCGCGTCGCCCAGATCGTCGAGGGCGACCGCTGGGACCCGAGCGCCACGTCACCGCTAAACCGCGCGGGCCTGGACGTGCGCGCGGGCGACGTCCTGCTGGCGATCAACGGTCAGCCGGTCGGCGGCGAGACGAGCCCGGCCGAGTGGCTGGTCAACCAGGCCGAGCAGGAGATCCTGCTGACGCTGCGGCGTGGCGACGCGGACCCGAGCACGGTCGCGGTCAAGGCCCTTGCTGACGAGCGAGCGGCTCGTTACCGCGACTGGGTCGTCGCCAAGCGGCGGGCCGTCCACGAGGCGACCGGTGGCCGCGTCGGCTACCTCCACATTCCAGACATGGGACCGGGCGGCTACGCCGAGTTCCACCGCGGCTTCCTGGCCGAGTACGACCGCGAGGGGCTGATTGTCGACGTCCGCAACAACGGCGGCGGCCACGTGTCCGGATTGCTCTTGCAAAAGCTGGCACGACGGCGGCTGGGCTACGACTTCCCGCGCTGGGGGGCGCCGCACCCGTACCCCGAGGAGTCGCCCCGCGGCCCACTCGTCGCGCTCACCAACGAAAAGGCCGGCTCGGACGGCGACATCTTCAGCCACACCTTCAAGCTGCTCCGTCTGGGTCCGCTGATCGGCAAGCGGACCTGGGGCGGGGTGATCGGGATCTGGCCGCGCCACACCCTGGCCGACGGGACGGTCACGACCCAGCCGGAGTTTTCGTTCTTCTTCGACGACGTCGGCTGGCGAGTCGAGAACTACGGGACCGATCCGGACATCGTGGTGGACAACGCCCCCCAGGACTACGCCCGCGGCGCCGACCCCCAGCTCGAGCGCGCCATCGCCGTTAGCCTGGAGCTGCTGGCCGAGCGCCCGCCCCACAGTCCCAAGCCGACCGATCGCCCGCACTTCGTCGTTCCGCGCCTGACCCCACGTGACGGATGGGCGCCGACGCTGGAGGTGACCAGTGCTCCTGCGCCGCTCGCCCATACGACGGATCTCTCGTAGGCTCGAGCGTCCCCCGCGGGGCCGAGGGGGCGGTGCGTATACCAGGTTTTCGATCGCGCTGGCGAGCTCGAGTGCCTGAGCGTCTCACACCGTCGCTACTAGAACCAGGGTCCCAGCACCGGCCAGCCCGGCTCGCCGCCACGCCCCACGAGCCACCGTAGAAGCTGGCGGGTCGTGGCCCGGACGATGCGGCGCTCTGGGCCACTGCCGATGGCGCGGGACGAGCGGTCGCCCGGGACCAGCAGCAGCGTGATGGACGGAGGCATGCGCGAGGAGAGCGCGTTGATCGCGGTGTTCCACTCCAGGTCGACGTAGCCGTCACTCAGGTGTTCCCAGGTCGGGCCGCCGCGGTCGACAAGCCCGAGGTCGACGAGGTGGATCTCGACCTCCCGCCAGCGGTAGAAGACCAGATCCGCGAGGGCCGTCGGCCCCTGACGCCGCAGCCCACAGCCGGTCGCCCAGGTTTCGGCGTCGGTCGACGCCCAGGCCGCCTCGAGGCCACCGTGCGCCGCCCGAACATCGTCGGCGATGGCAGCCGCCGGTCGGCTCCAGCCGGCCTCGATACCGCGGTCCCGCTCCTCCGGGCCGCCGGCATACTGCGGTACCATCTCGCCACGCTGCGCGGCCTGCACCATGCCCGTATGACTGTCGGCGTTCCGTGCAAGATGTGTCAGGACATGGCCGACGGTCCAGCCCTCGAGCAGGGACGGGCGCTGCACATCGTCCTCGGAAAGGCGGTCGATCAGGGCGGCGAGCCGCGCCTGCGCGGCGACACATCCATCGATCCGTGCATCAGGTCTGGGCGAGCCCATCGCACCCCCACAGGCGGTCTCCATTGTTATGCCCTCGATGGCAGGCGGGCGCTGGCCAACCCAGTCGCCCACCAGCTTCCCTTCGAGCAAACCCTCTGGTCCGGGAATTATGAC
>JACCZL010000102.1 GCA_013695975.1 Chloroflexota bacterium | reverse complement strand
GGTGAGAGTAGCGCTGGGGCCTTCGCGCTGCTCGGGACGTTCGGTCTTGAGGGGTCAGCCGAGTGCCCCGAGCAGCGCGAAGGCCCCAGCGCTACTCTCACCATCCGGTCTGGCCGGCGGGTCTTCGCAAGGTGAAGGCGAGCGCGCCGGCCAGGAGCGGGAGCGCGGCGCTGATGTCGGCGACGGTCGCCAGGCCCACCCATTCGGCCAGTGCCGCGAGCGGTGGGACCGCCAGGCCGCCCATCCCGACGGTGAAACCGAGCATCAGGCCGGAGACCATCGCGACGCTGTCGGGCATCAGCTCCTGGGCCCGCACCGTGAGCGCCAGGAGCGCGCCGTTGAGGGTGAAGCCGACCAACGCGGCGCCGATCCAGAGCCAGATGCCGGGCGCATGAAGCATCAGCCAGCCGGCCGGGGCGCTCAGCAGCAGCGAGGTCACGATCACGGCGTCCCGCCCGACGCGGTCGGACAGGAAGCCGCCGACGAGGCCGCCGATCCCGCCGAATAGGAGGAGGACGGTGAGCGCCGTGGCACCGTCCTCGACGGAGAGGCCGCGCTCGACGAGCAGGAGCGGCAGGAACGTCCCGAGGCCGACATTCGCCCAGGAGCGAAGGGTCGCGATGCCAAGCAGCTTGCCCAGCGTGACGCGGTGCTTGACGATGGTCGCGCCGAACGAGCCCGGCCCGCGTCCCCGGACGACGCGCGGCGGGACGACGACGTAGACGGCGAGGGCGATCAGCAAGCACGGCAGGGCCAGCGGCACGGTGATCGCCGGCCCCCAGATCGGCAGGCCCAGGCCGAGGGCGGCCGGCCCGACCGCGAGCCCGACGTTGCCGGCGGTGATGTAGATCGACATGGCCTGCCCGCGTCGCGCGCGGGCGATGTCGCTGATCGTTGCGGTAGCGACTGGATGGTAGGCCGATGTACCGACGGCGCCGACGATCATCAGCAGGAGCAGCGCCCAGTAGCTGGGCGCGACTCCGACCCCGCCGGCGCCGATCGCGGTGCCGACCAGGCCGACGAACGACATCCACCGCAGCGAGTAGCGGTCAGCCAGGTGGCCGAGAAACGGCTGGGCCAGAGCGCCGATGACCTGGTAGAGCCCGACCGCGAGGCCAGCCGCGGTCAGCGAGATGTCGAGCGATGGGATCAGGAGCGGCAGCAGCGTGGGCAGGAAGAAGACATAGCTATCGTTGATCATGTGGGCAAGCGAGAGGGTCCAGAAGGTCCGCCCCTCGCGTCCGCTCAGCATCCCTCCTCCAGCGATCCCCGCCACCAACTCGTCACGGTCGCTTCCGCGACAAGGTTAGTGGACGTGCCTTTTCCCATGCCGATGCTCGTGGGCGGCCTGCCCATCAATGCGCGGTTCGTGGGCGCGGTCGGACCCCGCGGTTGCCCGACTTGATGCTCGAAGCCGACCAGCGCCACGCGATACTTGCAGCGGGTCGTCGCGATCGACGGGCTGTGGTGGGCCGACGCCGACCGCACCGAGGCCGCATCCGCGCCGGATCCGGAGAGCTGGCAAGCGAAGATGGCGGCGTACTACACCGACGCGATCAATCAACACCTCCCGCTGATGACGGCGACCACGCTCGACCCGGTAGTAGACGTGTTCCGGTCCGCCGGCCTGCTGGATGTCGAGGTCTCGCCCCTGGAGGAGGTCGACCGGATCGAGCGGGAGCACATCCCCGGACGGAAGTGGCAGGCGCCGCGCTACGCCGTCACGGCCACGTGTCCCACTTGATCGCGGCCCCGCTCGATCGGCCATCACCCCAGCGCGCAGGTGGCGGTCCACCCGTAGGCGACTTCGTCGACGGTGAGGTCGCCGAAGTCCCATTGGCCCACGCTTACCGGCCGTCCACCGAGGGCTTTATAGAAGTGGCGCGACGGTCCCTCGGCCATAGTCCACACGAGCATGGAGTGGATGCCAGCCTGCCGGAGCCGAGTCGCTACGCAGCCGACGAGGCGACGCCCGAGGCCCCGCCGCTGGGCACTCTCGAGCACATACAGCCTCAGCAGCTCACCCCTGTAGACAGGGTCGCCATTCCGCTCCGGACCACCGGATGCAAAGCCGACGATCCGCGCCAGCTCGTCCTCAGCAACGTAGACGAAATTTTCACCGTCGCCGAGGATCTCAGCCCACTTCTCGGTGGGCCGTTCGTAAGACAGCTTCGCCAGGAAGTCGTCCGGCACGATCCCGCGGTAGCTGGTCCGCCACGTGTCGACGTGGACCCGCGCGATCACTGGAGCATCGACTGGTGTTGCCACCCTGGTGATCATCGTCCAGGCCTCTCTCATTGGAACATGCTAGCGCACCAGCCGGCGCAGGATACGGTGCGGGCGAGACCTGGCCACGTTCTCCGCCGGGCCAAGGTGATCATCCCCAGCGCCAAGGCGCTCGTGTGCACAACGATGAGCACCTTGAGCATCTTGGGCCGCGCATGATTACCTTGGGAGCACCCGGCCCATCCGAACCGCGACCATCAGGGAGCGTCCCGGTGCCCGGGTACCGGAACTCCGCACCGACCTCGGCGTGACCCGGTGAAGAATCCGGGTTACGCGGGACGGCGGGCCAACAGGTCGAGGTGGCGGACGCGCAGGCTCAGTTGGTCGCCGTCCAGCAAGGCGCGGCGGGACGTCTCCCAACGACCGATTGCCTTCGCCAGCGGCTCGCCCAGGTCGAGCAGGCTCTCGACCACGAAGCGGATCATGCGATCCAGGAGCGGTCCTGCGATGGCCTGATCCGTCTGTCGGGTGTCCCAGACAGCCGGGCCGGCGCGCACGATCTCCAGGCCGGCCGCTTCGAGGGCGTTGGCCAGGCGGAGGCCGGCCAGGGAGCCGCCATAGGTCGGGTCTGCGGCGCGCGGGCGGTCCATGTGGCGGTGGTAGGCCGCGATGACATGTGCCTCCAGT
>JACCZL010000100.1 GCA_013695975.1 Chloroflexota bacterium | reverse complement strand
AGTCAGGAGTGACGGGGCCGTTTGTGGCGCTGACGCTCCACGGTCAAGTGCCGGAGAAGGCGGAGGTCCAGGTGAACCTCGCCAACGTCGCCTTGGTCAGGAAGGACAAGAACGGGAGGGCGATGCGCTTCATACGCCCGGTGCGGCTCAGCATAGCGAATCTGTCAAGGGAGAGCATCATCATCGTAACCGAGACGCCCGAGGACAGCGTCGCCAAGGCCAACGCGCAGTAGAACAAGCCCTGGCGTTGCGGGCACACCCCGGGGCCAGCGAAGCTGACCACATGAGAGGAGGTCCACGGTGAGCACCCTACTGGATCCGGCCCAACCTCGTCCCCCCGCGGCGATCTACTGCCGCGTCAGCACGGCGACACAGCGCGAAGAGGGCACCAGCCTCGATACCCAACTGGCGGCGTGCCGCGTCCATGCTGAGAAGCTCGGCTACCTTGTGCCGCCTGAATTCGTCTTCGCAGAGGACTGGCCAGGAACGACGCTGGACCGTCCCGACCTCGACGGCCTCCGACGGCTGGCACAGGGGGGCGCATTCTCGGCGGTCGTCTGCTACGCGACCGACCGCCTCAGCCGCGACCCGATCCACCTCGCCATCTTGGTCCAGGAACTGGAGCAACGTGGCTGCGCCGTCCAACTGGTGACCGAGCCGCTGGACGGCAGCCCGGAGGGTCAGTTGCTCCAGTTCGTGCGCGGCTGGGCCGGCAAGCTCGAACACGGGAAAATCATCGAGCGGACGGCCCGGGGGAAGCGCGAGGCGGCGCGGCGAGGACGCTTGCCGACGGGCAGCACCCTGTACGGCTACCACTACATCAAAGGCGAGGGGCGTTGCGAGGTGAACGCGGCAGAGGCGGACGTTGTGCGCACAATCTACCGTTGGTACACCGAAGAGGGGCTGCCCCAAGGCAGCATCGCCCTCCGGCTCACCGACTTGGGCATCCGCCCGCCGACGCACGGCGGGAAGGGGGGCGATCGGTGGCATCGGAGCACGGTAGCCCGCATCCTCACCAATTCCAGCTACGTGGGGCGGGCCGAGGCGTTCAAGTGGGTATGCGTGCCGCCCCTCCATGTCGATCCGGAGCGGCGTCGTCGGTACAAGAACAGCCGCAAGGAGTCACGTCCGCTCGAGCAGCGCATCCCCATGGCGGACGCGATTCCGGCCATCATTGCTCCTGGGGTATGGGATGCCGCCGTTGCCATGCGGGAGCGGAACCGCGTCGCAGCCAGCCGCAACACGCGGCGCGAGTACTTGCTCGCCGGCCACATCGTCTGCGCCTGGTGCCGACGCCGCTATGGCGCCACGGCCGCGAGGAAGTGGGCGTACTACTACTGCCCAGGCGCCAAGAGCACGGCCCGTAGCCAGCGCTGCCGAAACAGGCGGATCAGCACGACCCACCTCGAGGCAGACATCTGGTCCCGCATAGAGGCGGTACTCGCCGACCCGTCGATCGTGGCAACTGAATTGGAGCGCCAGCGTGCGAGCGCTGACGCAACGGCCAGTGTGCGGGCGGATCTGGCGCTGATCGATTCGGCGCTCGAGCGGCTGACTGGCCAGGAGCGACGGCTGGTGAGGCTCTTCCGCTTCGGCGAGATCGACGAAGCGTTGATCGCCTCGGAGTCTCGGGAGCTGAAGCAGGAGCGGGAGCGGCTGGAGCGAGAGCAGGCTGCGCTCACCACGCGGCTCGAGCAGGCCGACCGCACCGTGAAGAGTCTCGAGAGTGTGACCGCCTACTGCGGGTGGGTACGGCAGCGGCTGGACGCCTTGGACTACGCCGGTCGGCGACTCGCCCTGGAGGCCCTCGGAGTGCGGGTGACCGTGGACGGTGCCGACTGGCGCGTGGAGGCTGTCATCCCGGTGGAGTCCGGGGACATTGCACTCCAACCTTCGTGAAGTTGGATAGCCCCTGCCGGGCGATGTCGACCTCGACCTGGACCAGCTCCCCCTCCAGGCCGACCACTGCGCACGTCAGCACCTTCGCCAGCATCTTGCCCCTCCCCGGCGGCCGCCATCATA
>JACCZL010000059.1 GCA_013695975.1 Chloroflexota bacterium | reverse complement strand
GAAGCCGAACTGATCAACAACGAGGGCACCCGCGTTCGCGTGCCGGTCAGAGGACGCAGCGAGCTGGTGGAGATCGACTCGCGCGAGCTGCCGGGTCAGCTCTCGGCGGACACTCCGGACGCCGTCGACCCGAGCGCGTACGACCTCGTCGCCCTCGCGATGCAGGAGCCCCAGTACCGCTCGCCCCGCGTCCACGAGCTGGTCGAAGCCGTGGCGAAGTCCAACGTGCCGACCATGTCGATCATGAACCTGGCGCCGCTGCCCTACCTGGCGCGCATTCCCGGCGTCGACGTCAACGCCTGTCGCCAGTGCTACACCGAGCCGGCCGTCTGGGACGGCTTCGATTCGGCGCTCATGACGCTGTGTAGCCCCGACCCGCAGGCGTTCCGTCCGTCGGAGGAGCAGCCGAACGTCCTCCAGGTGCAGCTGCCCACCAACTTCAAGGCGGCCCGCTTCGACTCGGACGCGCATACCGCGATCCTTCGTCAGCTGGAATCGGACATCGACGCGAGCCGACTTCGCACTGATGGCGGCGATCTCGAACTACCCGTCAAGCTGCGGGTGCATGACTCCGTGTTCGTGCCGCTTGCAAAGTGGAGCATGCTGGTAGCGGGCAACTATCGCTGCATCCAAAGGGACGGCCTACGGACGATTCATGAGGCGGTCAATTCTGATAGCGACGCTTCTCGGGACGTCTATGACTGGGTGGCGGAAGTGTGCAAGAGCTTGGGCGCCACCGACGAGAACCTGGTGCCGTTCGAAAAGTATGCGAAGGCGGCGGAGTCCCTCAACGGTCCTTCGTCTGCAGCGAGGGCGCTGTTCGGCGGAGCTCCCCATATCGAGCGGGTCGATCTCCTTGTAAAGACTCTGGCAGCGCAGAAGGGCATGCAAAACGACGCGGTCGATGAGATCGTCGGGCTGGTGGACGCCAGGCTGGAAGAGAACTCGGCTGGAAAAGAGCTCTCGAAGGCGTAGGGCAGGGAACTGACTAATTTAAGAAGGTTTGAAACCGGGTCAGGGGTGGCTGTGCCTCCAGCGGGAGTAAGCGAGTGGGCGGCGGTCCGCTCGAGCGCAGGAGTATCCCGTTCGCGGCGAAGCCCCACAAAGGACCGGACGGGCGCAAGAGCGGCCTGTCGTGTGCTGCCCGTATTCGTCCGCCGCTGCGTCGATGACCTGAAGGCGAATGTACGCGGAAGGTTGGGGCATCGCGCGCTGAGCGGCGCTATCGCCAACCGTGAGCGCCGTCGATCTCGGACGGCTCGTCTCGCTCGATCAGCTAGGCCTTCAGGCCCCGATCTGGTGGATCAGCGCCTTGCACAGTGCGCTGCCGTGCTCGAGGAAGCCGTCGATGACCGTGTAGTGATTCTTCTCCGGCTGGAGTAGCAAATCACCGGCGAGTCCGTGCTCACGCCAGGCGCTCAGGAAGTCGTCGCCCTGACGGCGGAACTCGGCGCTCTCGAGCTCTCCGTAGGAGACGATCAGGGGCCCCGCCTTCGCAGGTAGGCGGCGCACGGGGCTGTTGCGCAAGACCTGCCCCCAGGTGAGTTGCAGCGAGGGCTGCAGCCAGGTGTACGGCAGAGGGGCGAGGTCGAACAGCCCGCTGATCAAGCAGCCGCTCTTCACGAGGTCGGTCGGGAGGCCGAAGTCGCGCTCCCATTCGGTCGACAAAAGCATCGCGCTGAGATGGCCACCCGCCGAGTGCCCCGCGACGTGAATGCGCCCGGGATCCGCTCCGAAGTCGCGCGCGTGCGCGTGGACCCAAGCCGCGGCGGCTCGTGTCTGACGAACCAGCTCATCGAGGGTCACCGCGGGGCAGAGCGCGTAGTCGGTGACGACGACAGTGATCCCGGCGGACACCGGTCCGCGCGCGACGAAGCTGAACTCCTTTCGGCTACGCGAGCGCCAGTAGCCGCCGTGCACGAAGATCAGGATCGGCGCATCCGGCCGCCGTGCCGGGAAGATATCGAGGCGCTCGCTGAGCGTGGGACCGAACGCCACGTCGGCGATGCACTCGAGCGCGGCCCGCGCGGCGCTGCTCCGCTGCAGGTAGAGGTGGGTGAAGGCGGAGGCGTCGGGCACGGAGCGCGACGCGTCGTACTGGCCGTCGAGCTCATCCTGGGTCGTGAACTCGCGATAGAGCGCGGGAAAGCCACCCCGCACGGGCTGAGACACCGCGCTAGGGCCGCGCCGCGCGCCGAGCCGCGGCGGTCCCCGCTCGCGGTGAGCGGAGGCGCCGGTTGTAGACGTTGACCATGTTGTCCGCCCACTCGCGCGCGGGGAAGGCGTCACTCTTGTCGAAACGCACGACCCAGTCCTCCTCGTCGTCGGCGTCGACCACGAGGCACTTCTCGTCATCCTCGCTGACGGCCAGAGGCCCGAGGATGGGTAGCCCCGCGCCGCGATTGCGCTGCTCGCTCACTTGCTCGGGCTCGCGCGCGACGAGAGGCGGATGACGACCTGGTCGTCCTCGACCGACACGTCGTAGCGACGGAGCTTGATGTTGGGGAAGGCCAGGCACTGACCCGTGGGGATGTGGTACTCGAGGCCGTGCCAGGGGCAGATCAGCACTTCACCGTCCTTCACCCACTCCGGGTCCCAATCGGTCTTCTCGGTGGCAACTAGCGTGCCCACCACCTGCTTGGCCTCGCAGACCGGCCCCGTCTGGTGCGGGCAGATGTTCGGCAGCGCGTGGAAGCTGCCGCGAATGTTGAAGACGCCGATCTGACGTCCATCGACATCGACGACGCGGTGGCTGCCGTCGGGAAAGTCGGACACCGGCCCGATGACGTGCTCTTGCTTCCTGCGCTCGCCGGCATCCCGCTGGGAATCGTCTGCGGCGCCACCGGCACCCTCGCGCCGTAGTTCGGATTGCATCTCGCGGCCCTCCTTGACCGCGCGATCGTCCGCGTCCTTGACCTCGCGACCACCCGGCCGCTCGACCATCGTCTCGTCGGGCATCGTCGCCTCCTCGGTCTCGTTCTTGGGACGGGCGGGCGCTTCGATCTCAGCTCACGTTGAGGCGACGCCCCGCGGAGTCGATCCTGAACAGCTCGAGCGCGTTCTCCCCGAACACCTTGCGGCGCATCTCCTCGCTGGGGAACGGGATCTGGTTCACCTTCATCGGATGGTCGAAGTCGTGATGGGGCCAGTCCGATGCGAACACCGTCCTGTCCTCTCCGTCGTAGAGCTCGATCATCTTGATGATGTCGTTCATGTTCTCGGGCTCCTCGATCGGCTGCGTGGAGACCCAGAACTGCCGCTTCAGGTAGTGGCTCGGGCGCTCCTCGAGGAATGGCACATCGCGCCTGCGCTCGAGGTACTCCTTGTCGAGCCGGTTGCACAGGAATGGCATCCACGAGAGTCCCGCCTCGGTCACCGCGATGCGCAGGTTCGGGTACCTCACCACCACGCCCGTCGTGATCATGTGCACGATGTTGGCCATGATCGAGAAGGTGTGACTGCAGGCGTGGCGCCCGAGCTCGGTGTCGAACCCGTGATTGTTGAACGGGAAGACCGGGTGGGTGACCGTCACGCTGTGGAGCAGGACGGGCAGGTCGGCGTCGTGCGCCGCCTGGTAGATCGGGTCGTACATGCGGTGCCCCCACATCGGATCGATGCCGGCACACGGTAGGTAGACGCCCACGACGTCCGGGTGATCGGCGTACTTCTCGATCTCGCGCGCGGCGTCCTGCGGGTCGTGGGAGTCGGCAATGATGGCGCCGAGCAGCCCCTTCTCCTGCGAGGTCCACTTGTCGAGCATCCAGGCGTTGTAGGCGCGCGCGAGGGCCGAGGCGTAGGGCGCCTGGGTCAGCACGGGCAGCTTGAGCAGGTGGTCCGGAAACAGGATCGCCAGGTCTACGTTCAGCTCGTCGAGCTCGTCGCGCATCTGACCCTGGTCGTGGACCATCCGCGCCCCTTCGTGGGCGGTCGGGAACTTCGCCTGGTAGGAGCCGTCGCTCACGCCGGGGGAGAACGAAGGCATGTCGAGGTAGTGCTCGTGGTTGTCCTTGATGTTGTCGAGCGCGACGTCCCAGGGCGAATCGGCATAGGGGGCAAGCTCGCCGGGCGACTCGTGCAGGTGCACGTCGAGGTCCACGACCAAGAGGTCGGTCAGCGGCTCCTTGCGCTGTCGCCTGGTCTCGGTGACGACGGTCTCTGCCATGGGGTGTCTCCTTCAGTCGTTGTGTCAGTCTTCTTCGACGCTGATCGCTGCGACGGGACACGAGTCCTCGGCCTGATGAAGGTCGGGCAGCTCGGCCCCGTTTGGGTCGATCACCTGCGCGAAACCCTCATCGCTCAACTGGAACACGGCCGGCGCGATCCCCACACACGTGCCCGAGCCGATGCAGACGTCCTCACCGACGCTCACC
>JACCZL010000057.1 GCA_013695975.1 Chloroflexota bacterium | reverse complement strand
CCCTCCGGTCAGCCCCGTGCCGCCGGTCGGCCTCGCGCCGCCGGCCGGCTACGCCGCCTCTGACCGGCTCGCCGACGCGTTCGAGCGCACCCCGCCGCCGGGGCAGCAGGCGGTCGTCCTGGCGGCGCTGATGATCGGCCTGCTCTTGATGGGCATCCAGCTCTGGCTGCTGACCGTCGCGCTCGAGCTTTACCTGGCCGGGGCCGGTCGGCAAGGCTGGTCGCTGGCGTTGGTGTCCGGACTGATCTTTCTAGGTGGTGTGCTGGTGACGCGGCGGCTGGGCCGGCGGCCACGCGCGCCCGCTCCGGGGCCAGAGGTGACCGATCTCCGTGCAGATTGGTGATCGAGCTGGCCAGGACGCCCCCTCGGCCCCGACCGCGGGCGGAGCCGAGGGCACCCGGCCCGGCGCGTGGCCGGCGCTGATCCTGGCGACGCTGAGCCTCGCCGTCGGCTTCACCGTCTGGGGGCTGCTCGCCCCGCTGGCCCCGCTCTTCCGCGAACAGTACGGACTCTCGGCGACTCAGACCGGGATCCTGGTGGCCGTACCGGTCATCCTCGGCTCGGTCGCCCGGATCCCGCTCGGGCTGCTGACCGACCGCTACGGCGGGCGGACGGTCTTCGCGGCGCTGATGCTGTTCCTCGTGATCCCGCTCGCCCTGGCCGGGCTGACGACCAGCTTCGCGCTGTTGATGCTGGCGTCGTTCTTCCTCGGCCTGGCCGGCGCCGCGTTCGCGGTCGGGGTCCCGTTCGTCGCTCGCTGGTTCCCACCCCAGCGCCAGGGGATGGCGCTCGGCGTCTACGGGATGGGCAACATCGGCACGGCCGTGGCGGCGCTGGCGGCGCCGGCGCTGGCCGGCGCGTTCGGCTGGCCGTTCGCGTTCTGGGGCTTCCTGCCGGTCGTGGTGGTGATGGCCGCGCTCTTCTGGCTCTTCGGCCGCGATGCCCCCGGCCCGCGTCCGGTCGGCTCGCTGGCGACCCGCCTGGCGCCCTTCCGGCGGCCGATGGCCTGGGTCTTGAGCTTGTTCTACTTCCTGACCTTCGGCGGGTTCGTCGCCATCTCGGTCTACCTGCCAACGTTCCTGGTCGATGCCTACGGCCTGGCTCGCACCGATGCCGCGGGGCGGGCGGCCGGCTTCGTCGCGGTGGCGACGATCGCCCGCCCAATCGGCGGCGTGCTCGCCGATCGCTGGGGCGGCCCGCTGGTCCTGAACGGGACCTTCCTGGCCGTCGCGCTGCTGGCGATACTGCTCGCCTTCCAGCCTGGGATGACCTCGATCACGGTCGCCTTCCTGGGGATCGCGGCCTGCTTCGGGCTGGGGAACGGGGCGGTCTTCAAGCTGGTGCCCGAGCTGTTTCCGAACGAAACCGGGGCCGTGACCGGCCTGGTCGGGGCGGCCGGCGGGCTGGGTGGCTTCTTCCCGCCGATCCTGATGGGCGTGGTCCGCGACCTGACCGGCGACTATGCGATCGGGTTCATGCTCCTGTCGGAGTGCGCGCTGAGCTGCCTGATCGTCAACCTGCTGGTGCTCCAACGGCGAGGCACCGCGCTGATGCCCGAACCGACGGCCGGCCCCGGGCCACGCTAGCCCGGCGGTCGAGGGCTCACGACGACGGATCGAACGGGCCGCCGGCGACCGGTCGCGGGCGCTGCTCGCGGCGGAGCCGCTCCCACTCGTGCCGGCCCCAGACGAGCCAGGTGGCGACCTCGGCGACCTGCTCGCCGAGCTCCCGGGCCGCGTCCTGTACGTCCTGATCGGGCGGGCGGTTGCCGTCAGGGCCGGCGATGGCCGTCACGCCGTAGGGCGCCGCCGAGTGCTCGAGGATCGGCGGGCGCTGGCCGGGCGTGACCAGGACCATGCCGAGGTGCATCATCAGCGTCAGGATCGAGTGCAGGGCCTGCTCGTTGCCCCCGTGCGGCGTGCCCGAGGCGGTGAAGGCAGCCCCAACCTTGCCGTGGAAGCGATGGTTGCGCCAGGGCCGCGAGCGGTCGGTCGTGAACGGGGTGCTGGCCGTGGCGCAGTCCTCGAACAGGCGTTTGACCGGCGACGCCATGCTGCCGAAGTAGGCCGGCGCCCCGACGATGAGCGCGTCGGCCGAGGCGAGCCGGTTCAACACCGCGGCCCGGCGGCGACCCATCCCGGCCCGGCTCTCCCCGGAGCGAACCTCCTCGACGGGGCGGTCCTCCACCTCGAGCAGCTCGGCCCGGACACCCGGAGCCCGGCGGGCGCCCTCGGCGATCTGCTCGGCCAGGATCTTCAGGACGCCGAAGCGGCTGTAGTAGACGACGAGGATCTCGATGTCACGATCTGGTCCCTGCATGGCTCTCTCCTCGCGCTCATTCTACTCACCCACCCCGCCGAGCGGAGCGCGACGGATGCCCCGTTCGGCCGGGGTAAAGTATCCTGCCGTGCTGGCACGTTGTCTGCGACGTGTCCAGACAACGCTCCAGGAGGTAGCACCATGGCAACTCCACCCGAGCCACACCGCCCGACGCGGAGCTGGCAAGACGAGCTGACGGCGACTGGCGACGAGCTTGTCGCGCGGGTCAGCGAGGTCGTCCAGGAAGCCAACGTTCGGCGCGTGATCATCAAGCACGATGACCGCACCCTGCTGGAGATCCCACTTTCTCTGGGGGTTGTCGGTGCCCTGTTGGCGCCGCAGATCGCCGCGCTGGGAGCTCTGGCCGCCCTGGTCACCCAATGTACCGTGACCGTCGAGCGCGAGGAGCCCGAGCCGCCTGACGCGAGCGGAGACCCGCCCGCGGCGCTGCCTCCAACAGCCCAACAGTAGGACGAGCGCCCGCGGACCAGTCTACGGCGCGCTGAATACGCCCAATTGTGGACGGCTCAGCGGCGGGCGTAGGGGACGACCCAGAACCAGATCGCCGTTGCGAACGCCGCGCCGGCGGCGATGACGAGGAGATGAAAGATCTCGTGGTGCCCGAGGATGCGCGGGAGCGGATTGGGCCACCGGCGCGCGTAGATCACGGCGCCCAGCGTGTACAGCGCCCCGCCGAGGCCAAGCAGGAAGACCGGCGTCGGCGGCAGCGTCACGAACAGGGTTGGGGCCGCGACCAGGTTCGCCAGGCCCGTGCCGACGTAGAGGCCGACTCGGACCCGTCGGGACAGGCGGTCGATCAGCACCGTCAGCGCCAGGCCGGTGCCCGCCAGCGTCCAGATCAGGCCCAGCACCAGCGGGCGTTCCCAGCCGGTCAGGACGTTGACCGCGATCGGGGTGGTCGTGCCGGCGATCAACAGGAAGATGTTGCTATGGTCCAGCGCCCGGAGCACCCGCAGGCGCGAGGTCGACCAGGTGCCGATGTGATACGCGGCGCTGCCGGCGTACAACGCGATCATGCTCAGCCCGTAGACCAGCATCGAGATCAGCCGCGGCGGGTCGCCCGCGCAGCGGACGGCGACCGCGCCGGTGAAGAGCACGGCGCCGATCGCGGCCACTACGTGCGACCAGCCGCGCAGGAGCGGCTTCGGGCCGAGCGCGCTCGCGTCGTTCGGTCCGTTCGTGGTCACAGGCGACATCCCCGATCAGGCACGCGACGTGAATTCTACCACGGGATGGTAGGTTGGCGTGGTAGCCCCGACGGGTGAAGACGGTTGCGGGGCTCACGTTCGAAGCGCACCGTTTTATCAGGTAGTGCCTGCAAACTCTGTAGGATGGAGGCTCAAGTACTCCCGGACCTCTAACTGCATACGGTCGATCTCCGCCAGGAAGCCCGAGACAGCCGCATGGTAGTTGGCCGGATTGCTTTCCACCTTGCGGAGGTGGGCTACCTGAGCCTGGAACCGCGCAATGCGTTCCAGCGTCTCGTTCAGTCCCTGATCATTGGCAATCATGGCGACCCCGGTACAATCTCGACCACCCACGCCGGCTACCGTCCCGCACAATCTCGACCACCCACGCCGGCTACCGTCCCGCTTCAGTTGCCAGTGCTCAACGGCTGCCTGCTCGCCACCCAAGGCAGCGGAGCGTCGCAGCCAGAACACGCTGGCCCCGAGATGCGCCTGCGCATCGGCATACTCAAGGAGCAGTCGCTCCTCACCGGCAAGCTGATCCACGTCGAACGTGTCTGCCATCAGCAAGAACACATCCACGTCATTCGGCCACGGCTTGGCCGTGATAAACGACCCGAACACCACCAGACGCGCTAGGTGACCGGTGGCCGTAGCCAGGCGGTAGATCCGTTCCAACCTCGAGGCGATCAAACCTCGCCAGAGCTCCCTGGCTCTTGCTCACT
>JACCZL010000048.1 GCA_013695975.1 Chloroflexota bacterium | reverse complement strand
TTCGGCAATTCTGGGGAAGCGGGCCGCTATTCCCAGGTCTGGGTTCGCCATGCGACGGCCAGCGCATCGCGGGTGTTCACCGGCTTCGCCCTGGCGACGACCCTCGGGATCTTGCTCGGAGTCTTGATCGGACTCTATCGACCGCTGGAACGGCTTCTCGACCCGACGATTCAGGTGCTGCGGAACATCCCGATCACGGCCTGGGTTCCCCTGTCGATCCTGTTCTTCGGGATCGCCGACCGTCCGGCGGTGTTCCTGATCGCGCTGGGGGCGCTATTCCCAACGGTGATCAACACCACCTACGGGGTCAAGCAAGTCAGCCACCTCCTGGTCAAGGCGGCCCTGATGATGGGCGCGAACCGATGGCAGCTCGTCGTGCGAGTGGTGGTTCCGGCGGCCCTGCCAGCAATCTTCGCTGGGGTTCGCCTGAGCATGGGCATCGCCTGGGTGCTGGTCGTCGTCGCCGAGATGATCGCGGTCAAGTCGGGGATGGGCTACCTGCTCTTCGATAGCTATCAGTTCTTCCGTCCTGACGTGATGATCGCCTCGATGCTGAGCATCGGGCTACTGGGATTCTCGTCCGACCGCGTCGTGCTCGCCGTGCGTGACCGCGTGCTGGGCTGGAATCGGCTCGACACCCTCGCGGGCTAATCCTGGGGCGGGCCGCGATCCGCATCGACAAGCCGAGCAACGATACTGAAGGGATCAGCCCATGAGCAGCGCAGCCTTCACCATCCTCGGCGTGGCGGGAAGCCTCCGTCGACAGTCCTACAATCGCGCTTTGCTCCGCGCCGCGGCAGAGCTCGTCCCGCCGCATGTGGCGATCGAGACGTTCGACATCGGCCGCCTACCGCACTTCAACCAGGACGTCGAGGCCGAGGGTGATCCGCCTGAGGTGCGCGAGCTCAAGGAACGGCTCCGAGCCGCCGACGCCCTGCTCATCGCCACACCGGAGTACAACTGGTCCACGCCCGGCGTGCTCAAGAACGCGATCGACTGGGCCTCGCGCCCGCCGAGCAGTACACCGCTCAAGCACAAGCCGGTCGCCATCATGGGAGCGTCGCCAGGTCTGCTCGGGACGGCCCGCGCCCAGCTCGCGCTACGCCAGGCGCTGATCTTCCCGGATGCCTGGGTCCTCCCGAATCCGCAGGTCGTCGTCATGGGCGCCGCCGACAAGTTCGACGAAAACGGGAGCCTCACCGACGAGCGGACACGCGGGTCGGTCCGCAACCTGGTCGAGGCCCTCGTCGCCTGGGCCCGCCGCCTCGGCCCCGATTAGCGGCGCGAAGCCCGTAGGCGGGGGCTTGTCCCCCCGCCCCTCGCGACGCCGAGGCGTCAATTCCGCTTCAGGTGCCGCCCGAGAAACCCGTCGATCTTTCCCCACGCGTCCTGCGCCCTGGCCGCGTCGTAGTGCTCATTGGTTTCGTTCAGAAAGGCGTGATCCGCATCCGGGTAGGTGTGAAACTCGTGCTCGATGCCGGCCGCGCTGAGCTGCTGGTCGAGCCCCTCGCGCGCCTCGGCCGAGACGAAGCCATCCTGGCCGCCGAAGAGCCCCAGCACCGGCGCCTTCAGCTTGCTGAAGTCTGGCTGAACGTTCGGGTGGACGCCGTAGCAGTCGACCACCGCGGCAATTTCCGGCGCTACCGTGCCGGCGTAGAGCGCGAGCTGGCCGCCCATGCAGAAGCCAATCACGCCGACCGGACGCTGTCCCACGGCGGCGTGCTGCCCGAGGTGCTGCACCGCTCCGCGCAGGTCCTTGGCCGCCTGGTCGACGTTCAGCGCCATGAAGAGCTTGCCGGCCTCGTCCGGCTCGCTGACCACCTTGCCGCGCCACAGGTCGGGCGCCAGCGCGACGTAGCCCTTCTCGGCGAAGCGATCGGCGACTCCACGAATCTGGTCGTTCAAACCCCACCATTCCTGGATCACCACGACCCCGGGACCGCCGCCCGAGGACGGAGTCGCGAGATAGCCGTTGGCGGTGGCGCCGTTGCTCTGAAACTGGACCTCTGTGCCGGGCATACCTGAAAGTTCCTCCTTGGTAGAAGCGTACCCAAGCACTATAGCCCGACGGCGCCGAGTGGCGTACGTCGTGGCGGCAGGGGTACGCTACCCGGGTGGAGCCGCGGGGAATCGATCGTCCGACCGGCCGGCCGCGACGGCTGATCGTCGCCCTGTCCGGGTCGACGGGGCCGCATTACGGGGTCCGACTGCTCGAAGCGCTGCGCGCCCACACCGACGTTGAGATCCACGTCATCCTCAGCAGCGCGGCCCGCAAGACGATCGCCTACGAGATGGGGCGCGATCCCGATGAGGTGGCTGCGCTGGCCCACGAGCTCCACGACGAGAAGAACATCGGCGCGTCGATTGCGAGCGGGACGTTCGTCACCGACGGGATGGTGGTCGCGCCGTGCTCGATCAAGAGTCTGTCGGCGATCGCCAACAGCTTCAACGACAACCTGATCGCGCGCGCCGCGGACGTCTGCCTCAAGGAGCGTCGCCGGCTCGTGCTGGTGGTGCGGGAGACGCCGCTCCATCTCGGACACCTGCGCCTGATGCAGCAAGCGACCGAGGCCGGTGCGGTGATCCTCCCACCGGCGCCGGCTTTTTATCATCTTCCGAAGACGATCGATGAGATCGTCGACCACACCGTGGTCAAGATCCTCGACCAGTTCGGCCTCCACCTCGACACGATCCGTCGCTGGCAAGGGCTCCCACCGCCCACCTGGTAGCGTCTTCGGCCCCTCGCACACCCCCTGCCAAGCCTTGCTCGACCGTACCGGGCATGTTACCGTCCAGGGGATGCAGGGTCGGTGCGTCGCGGCGCTTTGTCGACCAGGGGAGAGATCGATGCATCTCAGTGGCCAGTACCTGGCAGGCTGCTCGTGAGCAGCAACGGCGTCAGACGAACCGTCCTCGTCGTCGAGGACGACGAGGCGGTGAGTGGGCTGCTGATCGCCTTGCTCGAAGAGCGAGGGTACCACGCGGTTCCAGCGCACGATGGAAAATCGGCTGTACGGCTGGCCCGGCAGCTCCAGCCCCATCTGATTACGCTCGACCTCGGGCTTCCCAGCCTGGATGGTCACGCCGTCCTCGAGCGTCTGAAGGCGGACCCTGAGACTCGAGAGATCCCCGTCGTCGTGATCTCGGCGTTCACCCAGATCCTTCCGGCCGGCGACCGCAAGAAGCTCGCCTACCTGCTCGGCAAGCCGTTTGACGTCACCGAAGTGCTCGAGGTAGTCCAGGCGACGGTCGGCAACCCTTACGTCTGACCCCTCGTCCTGAGTCCACGCTTCAGCGATTACCCTCGAAGTGGTTGAAGACCGCCTTGGAGACGTCGCGGATATAACCGGCCGAGCCGTTCGCGGCCAGCCCCTCAGTCATGACGACGATCACGTACTGATTGCGGGGTGTGAAGATGACGCCCGCGTCGTGACGCGCGCCCGGCACCTCGCCCCACTTGTGCGCCACTTTGACCCACCAGGGTAGGCCGTCTGCCAGCCAGCCAGCGCCCTGCTTTCGCTCGAGCAGCCGCAGTGCCTCCTCTGAGCCGGTCGGGTCCACGAGCCGGCCGGAGGCGATCGTATCGAGGAGCAGGCCGACGTCGGACGCCGAGGTGACGTAAGGGCCCAGGCCGTTGTGGGCGTTCGTCGAGCGGTGGTCCAGCAGCTTCGTCGAGTGTAGACCCATGCTCTGCAACGTCAGGTTGATGTTGTCGATGCCGAGCAGCTCGATCAGCATGATGGCGGCGATGTTGTCGCTCTCGACAATCAGGAGGCGGACCAGCTCGCGGACGGGCAGGCTCTGGCCGACCCGTGCCTGGAGGACCCCCGAGCCGGGCACCCAGTGCTCGCGGCGGACCATCATCTGCTGATCGAAGCTGAGTCGGCGCAAGCGGGTCTGGCGGATGACCTCGGTCAGGACGGGCAGCTTGTAAAGGCTCGCCGCCGCGAAGATCCGCTGGCCGTTGACCTCAGCTTCGGCACCCGTGTCGAGGTGCTTGACGTACAGACTAGCCGTGCCGGTCGCGGGCGCCTGCCGTGCCAGGACGTCGGCGAGAGGCTCGTGGATGAAGGGCGGCGGAGGCTCGGGCGGCGGCTCGACCGCGATGTCCGGTCGCTCGAAGCTGTCCAATCGCCGCGCTTCCGCTGCCGTCTCGGTCAGCTCCCAGCCCAGGACGCCCAGGAAGGAGCCGATCAGGATGTATGCGGCGATCGCTCCGACCAGCGAGCGCGGGCGGCCGGGCCTCCGCCGCGGCGATTGGGCCGACGCTGGACGGCGAACGGCGCCACGCACCGGCATACCCCGAGCGATGCTGTAAGCCACGAGACCTCCGTGAGCGACAGAGCGTTAGCGTGGGGCCGAGGGGTGGAGACGCCCGCGTTCTCGGGGCGCATCGTCGGCGCTCGGCAGTATAGCCAGAGCGCCACCGATCTCGGCGTCACAATCGCGTAACAGGCCGCGGTTGGGTCGCCGCCGGGTTCGATCCCTCGTCAGGGTAGAATCAGGCGCTGGCCCACGCTCAGAGAGTTGCGGTTCTCGAGCTTGTTGATCGAGGCCAGGGCCTCGATGCTGGTGCCATGACGGCGTGCGATCGCCGCCAGGGTGTCGCCCGGAGCGACAGTGTAGTTCGGTTGCAGGATCACGATCTCGGTCGCCACCGGCCCGAGTCCGGGCTCAGGCCCCTCGGCTCCCTCGAGACCAGGCGCCCCCGCACCTCCAGCTCGCTCTCTGGGGCCGGGGGCCAAGGCCCCGTTCGACGGGGCAGGTTCGTCGCCTGTTCCCACCGCCAGACGCCAGGTCAGCGTCCCGAGGACCGTGGCGATGCAGAAGGCGCACAGCGCGGCGAACATCATC
>JACCZL010000026.1 GCA_013695975.1 Chloroflexota bacterium | reverse complement strand
CCGCTCGCCCCTACCTGCTTCCCGGGAGCACTTGCGCCACGCTCGCCCCCTCTACCCCCCCGAGCTCGGGGGGGTAGAGGGGGCGAGCGTGGCGCAAGTGCTCCCGGGAAGCAGGTAGGGGCGAGCGGAGCGAGCATGGCTGTTGTCGAACGGCGAGTCGCGGCGCCGGGGACGGTCGCGGCGGGTGGAGCGAGCTGGTGGCGGGACAACGCCACGGCGATCTTCTTCATGGCGCCGGCCATCGTCATGGTCGTCGTCTTCTTCTTTATCCCGGTCGTCCTCACTCTTGGGATGAGCCTGACCGACATGGCGACGGCAACCGGACTGTCTCGCTGGCAGTGGACCGGCCTGGACAACTACGAGCGGATCGTGCGCGGACGCTTCACCGGTCTGATCTTCTGGAACACCCTCTTCTACGTGGCGACGACGCTGACCTTCAACGTCCTGGTCGGGCTGGGAATCGCCCTGCTGAGCGTCCACGTTGAGCCCAAGGCGGGCGGCTTCTTCCGGGCAGTCTGGCTCCTGCCGCGGATCTCGCCATCGGTGGTCTACGCCCTGATGTGGACCTGGGCCGCGGCCGACGCCCCCTTCGGCGTCATCAACCAGATAGTCGAGCCGTTCGGCGTCGCCCCGCGCTTCTGGCTGGCGAGCGACCCCTGGCTGATCGTCATCCTGATCAACGGCTTCGTCGGCGCTAGCCTCGGGATGTTGATCTTCACCAGCGCGATCAAGAGCATCCCGGAGGACCTCTTCCGCGCGGCCAGGGTCGACGGGGCGAGCGCCTGGCAGATCGTCCGGCGGATCACGCTGCCACTGCTGCGCTGGCCGATCCTCTTCGTCCTGACCTACCAGACGATGAGCCTGCTGGCGTCGTACGAGTACATCCTCCTGACGACCAACGGGGGTCCCGGCCTCTACGGGACCGAGGTCTGGAGCCTCTGGGCCTTCCATACCGCACTGAGCAGCTACTACGGCAACCTCGAGTTCGGCTTTGGGGCCGCCCTCGCCGCCGTCCTGGTCGTCATGGGCCTGGTCGTCAGTGGCGTCCTCCTGAGGATCTTTCGCTTCGGCGATCTGGTCGGCGAGCCAAGGGTGGAGATCACCTAGCCATGGCCACGGATGCGGGTGTGCAGGGCAGGCGCAACTGGGCCAGCTTGGTCCCCTACGCCATCCTGGTCGTCGCCACCCTGCCCATCCTCGTCCTGTACGTCTGGCTGTTCTACTCCTCGTTCTTCCCACGGGTCGAGGGGCTGCGGCCGCTCGGGGCGTTCACGCTGGAGAACTGGCGGTTCCTCTGGGCCCCGGAGACGGTCGAGCAGTTGCGCAACAAGCCACCGATCATCCCGCTGACGATCAACACCTTCATCTTCGCCGCGAGCACCGCGCTGGTCGTACTGCTCGTGTCCTCGATGGCCGGCTACGCCCTGTCGCGGATCAGGTTCGCCGGTCGACGGACGTTCCTGGGCGGGGTATTGCTGTTGCACAGCTTCCCGAGCGTCACCCTACTGATCGCGACGTTCATCGTCCTCCGCCAGCTCGGGCTATACGACCAGCTCCTCGGGGTGATCCTGGTCAAGGCGGCCTTCGAGCTGCCGCTCGGCATCTGGATCATGAAGGGCTTCTTCGACACCGTCCCCTGGGAGCTCGAGATGGCGGCGCTCGTCGACGGGGCGGGCCGAATCACGACCTGGTGGCGGGTCGTCATGCCGCTGGTCAAGCCCGGCTTGCTGGCGCTCGGGCTGCTGGCGTTCGTTCAGGGCTGGAACGAGTTCCTGCTGCCGTTCGTGTTCATGCCGAGCGGGACCCAGCAGACACTGAGCACCTTCGTGCGGGCAATCCTCGGCGAGGGCCGCTTCGTCGACTACGGCCTGCTCACGGCGATCGGGCTCTTCTACGTCCTCCCCGTTCTCCTGGTCTTCGCCTTCGCCCAGGAGCAGCTCATGCGGATCTACGGGGGCGGGGTCAAGGGCTAGGGGCGGACGTGCGCATCCTGCTGGAGGGGCTGACCAAGCGGTTCGGGGCGGTCGCGGCCGTCGAGTCGCTCGATCTCGAGATCGAGAGTGGCGAGTTCGTCGCGTTCCTCGGCCCGTCCGGCTGCGGTAAGACGACGACGCTGCTGATGGTGGCCGGGATCTACAAGCCGACCGCCGGCGCGATCGTCTTCGGTGACCGACGGGTCGAGCACCTGCTGCCGAAGGACCGCGGCATCGGGATGGTCTTCCAGAGCTACGCCCTCTACCCACACATGACCGTCAGCGAGAACATCGCCTTCCCGTTGGAGCTGCGCAAGGGCATTCCGAAGGCGGAGCGCGAGCGACGGGTCCGCGCGGCCGCCGAGCAGGTCCAGGTCGGCCAGCTCCTCGACCGACGGCCGGCCCAGCTCTCCGGCGGCCAGCAGCAGCGGGTGGCCCTGGCCCGCGCGCTCGTCAAGGAGCCGGACATCCTGCTGCTCGACGAGCCGCTCAGCAACCTCGACGCCCGCCTGCGTCACGTCATGCGCGGCGAGATCAAGCGGCTGCAGAAGGACCTTGGCATCACGTCGATCTTCGTCACCCACGATCAGATCGAGGCGCTGACGATGGCCGATCGAGTGGCGCTCATGCAGGACGGCCACCTGCGGGCCTACGGCGCCCCCGAGGAGCTGTACGAGCGGCCGGGCAACCTCTTCGTGGCCGAGTTCATCGGCAACCCGCCGATGAACTTCTTATCCGGCGAGCTCGCCCGGCGCGATGGCGCCCTCGCGGCCGTCTCCGATGGCCTGGCCTTGCCCCTGCCCGAAAGCGCCGTGGGGGGGCTGCGCGGGGACGGGAGCGCGCAGGCCGTGACCCTGGGGCTCCGGCCGGAAGACCTGATTGTCGAGCCGCCAGACCGGGGCCAGGTCAGGGGCGAGGTCTACGTGGTCGAGCCGATGGGCCGCGAGCAGGTGGTCGAGGTTCGGATCGGCGAGCGGACGCTGCGGGTGATCGCCCCGCCCAGCTTCACGGGCCAGATCGGGGACGCCGTCGGCATCGGCGTCAACGCGGACCGCCTCCACCTGTTCGATCCAGACAGTGGCGAACGCCTGAACTGACCGTAGCAGCGAGTAGCGAGAGGACGACTCCCATTCGCTACTCGCTGCTATCATGGAGCGATGTCGCTCGAGCCCCACCCCGAGTCCCTGCTCCGAGCGCCGGATGGGCGCCCGGTTTCCCTCAAGGTCCATCGCTGCAACTGGAGCGGCGACCACCCCGAGAACTCCCTGGCCGCCATCCGGGAGTGTTACCGGGCCGGCGTGGCCCGCGCCGAGATCGACTTCGGCATGCTCCTCGACGCCGACTTCCTGGTGACCCACGACGAGGAGCTGGACCATGCGACCACCGGCACCGGCCGCGTGAGCGTGACGACGCGCTCGGAGGCCCGACGGCTGCGCTTTCGCCGTCCGGGGCGCCAGGGCGGGGAAGCCTCCAACGACGGCCCACCGCTGCTCAGCGAGGTAGTCGACCTGATCCTCGCGGAGCCCGGGCCGACCCTGCTCGAGCTCGACATCAAGGACTTCGAGCCCTGGCCCTGGCCGCGTGTCGAGGAGCTGGCCCGCCTGATCGAGCCGGTCAAGGAGCGGGTGGTCGTCGGCGGTTGCCCCGACTGGAACCTGCGCCGCCTGCTGCGGATCGACCCGAGCCTGCCGGTCGGCTTCGACCCCCAGTTCTACCTCGATTGGGCGCCGGAGGACGACGATCCGGAGCCGCTGCCGGGCGTCCGCGGGGCCTACGGCTACCTGGATGCGCACGTCCTGGCTCGGGAACGCCTCGGCCTGACGGCCGACTACCTGGCCGACCGGCTCGGCGGCCTGTCGCGACTCGTGCCGGGCTCGCGCGACGTCCACCTGAGCCTGGCCTTCTTCGAGCGCATGCTGGAGGACGGCCTCAATGCGGTCGAGCTCTTCCACGCCGCCGGTCAGCGCGTCGACGTCTGGACCCTGGACGCGGACACGCCGCGCTGGCGCGACCGACTCGCCCGCGCCGTCGCGGCCGGCGCGGACATCGTCACCACTAACACGCCCCGAGCCCTCGCCGCCGCGGGAGATCCGGCCGGCTAGCGAGTGCCGGATTGAAGGCCTCGAAAGCGGATATACGCGGGTCGCATTTGCTCACGTAGGGGCGTTTGCGGCCTGAAGGGGGGAGGGGCCGGCCACGGCGCGGAGGGCATCGAGCAGATGCTCGCCGTGCTCGCGGGCGGTGGTCAGGAGGGTTGTGAAGATCGCGGAGGCCTCGGCGTCCCACTCGGAGCGGACGCCGCCACTGACCTTGCGATGGATGACCGCGGGCTCGACGCCGTTCAGGAACGCCGCGATCACCTCGCCGCCCCGGCTTGGCGCGATCACGTGGTAGCTGGCCTCCGGCGTCTGGAACACCTGGTGCCAGCAGCGACCCAGTCTGGGAGGAGCCCGAGGGCGCGGTCGAGAATTGGGCCGCTGAGCGAGTCTGAGCAAGACCTGCCAATCGTCGTGGTTGGCGACCAGGCGGCGGTCGACATCGACGAGGGGGGTGATCCGTGGGATCGGTGGCCACTGGACGTCCCTGACCGCGAGCCTGGGGAAGTTGTGATCGAGGACGAAGTGGGCCGCCACTCGGCGGGTCAGGCCGCCGACGCCTGGAGTGACTGCTCCAGGTCGATGGCCTGGCGCAGGGCTTCTGACGAGACGTCCGGGTACATCTCGAGGATCCGTGGCTCGGTGTAGCCGGACTGGTGGAGTGCGTAGAGCGCGGCCGATGCGATCCGAGTGTCGATCACGTGCGGCTCACCGTGAAGCTTGCCTGGGATGATTCTGAGCAGCGGTCGTGGCTCGAGAAGATCTGGCCCGCTGGCGCCATACGGCGCGATCAACGGGAGCACGTCGGGCGACGCGGTCCGCCGATCAGGCGTCGTGCGAACGGCGAGATCACGCTCGGGAAGCATGAGGACCTCGCCACGCGGCGAGACCGCTAGGGCGCGCGCGACCTCGCGAGACAGGCCTTCCTTCTCCAGCTCCTGCAAGGCCTGGTGGATGTTGCGGAAGGGTTCCGTCCGGAAATCGGAGAGGTGCTTGGTCCGCCGAAGCCAGTCGACGGCGCGCAGGGCGAGGAGATCGGACCAGGAGCAGCGCCGAACGCGAGGGTGCGGTGAGAGGGAGGGGCGGTGGAGAGCCTGCTTCGTCCAATCATTGAGGGTCCTGAGCGGGACGCCGGCCAGGGCCGCGGCGCGGCAGGCGTCGTAGACGCCGCGTCCAAGCTCGATCGTCATGCTCGGATTGTCGAGGCGAAGCGGCACGCTCATCGTCGTTGAGCATAACGGCCCTGTGACACGCCGTCAACGTGGTCAGCGTGGCCGTCCGACTCGCGCCACTTGCATCGCGAGGTGGGATGAGTTATCCTGTCCTGACATTATGAAACCGCTAGTACACATAGTGAAACCGGGCGGCGCAATGGACACGGCTGCGCGGGACAACGTCTCGACCACCGTGGTGCGGGCGCTGAGGGTGCTCGACGTGCTGGTGGACGAGCCGCGAGGGCTGACGCTGACGGCCGCGGCCGAGCGGGCCGGGCTCAACAAGGCGACCGGCTTTCGGATGCTTGGCGCCCTGAAGCGCGCCGAGCTGGTTGTCCAGGATACGGCGACCGGGCTGTACCGACCGGGGCTGAAGCTCGTTCGGATGGGCGAGCAGATCGTCGAGTCGCTCGATTTCCGGACGGTGTCGCACCCGCACGTGGAGGCGCTGGCTCGGGAGGTCGGTCATGGTGTTCTGGCCGGCGTGATCGAGAGCGGCGAGGTGGTCTACGTCGATCACGTCCAGGGCGTCGGCGACCTCCGAGTCCACCGCCAGGTCGGCGGGCGCCGCTCGGTCCACGTCAGCTCGATTGGCAAGGCGATCCTAGCCCATTTGCCGCCGGCGGAGGTCGACGCGATCGTCGACGCCTGCGAGTTCGAGCGACATACCCAGCATACGATCGTCGATCCGGCCCCCTATCGGGTCCAGCTCGCCCGAGTGCGGGAGCAGGGATGGGCGCTGGCCCGGGATGAAGATACTCTCGGCGCGACCAGCTTCGCGGCGCCGGTCTTCGACCACGCCGGCCGGGTCGTCGGGGCTATCGGGATCTCTGGCCCGTCGTTAACGCTCCGGGGTGCGACGCTCGAACGAGCCCTTGGTTTCCTGCTCACCGCCTGCCGCGCGGCGGCGGCCGAGTTGGGGCACGCGCCGCGCCGCGAGGCCCACGCGAGCAGCGGGTCGGTCGACTAGGGAGCAGACGGCCAGGCGGCAATGTCAGTGGAGTTAGCGAAGGGCGGCCGACGATCGACCGCCCACACGTGGAGGTAACCATGGCACGTCTCAGCACAGCGCAGCGGCAACAGTTCGATGACGAGGGCTACCTCGTGGTCGAGGACGTCCTGGATCCGGAGCTGGACATCGGGCCGGTGATGGCGGAGTACTGGCAGGTGCTCGATGGGATAGCCCGCTCGCTCCACGCCGACCGGGCGATCCCGTCGACCTACGGCGACCTGCCGTTCGCCGACCGCCTGATCCGCGTCTGCGAGGAGAGCGGCCGCAACTTCCCGCAGCACTTCGACATCGCTCTGCCGCAATCCGGTGTCGTGCACGACACGCCGCTGCACGTCGGGCCGGCCGTCTTCAACCTGCTGACGAGCCCGCGCCTGCTCGACGTCGTCGAGAGCGTGATCGGCCCCGAGATCTACTCGAACCCAGTCCAGCACATCAGGATGAAGCTACCCCAGCGGGCCGTGGCCAGCGGCAAGTACAACGGCCTGGTCTCCAAGGTCCCGTGGCACCAGGACAACGGCGTAGTGCTGCCCGAGGCCGATGAGGCCAGCATCCTGACCGTCTGGATGCCGCTCGGCGACGCGACGGTCGAGAACGGCTGCCTCCAGGTCATTCCTCGGAGCCACCGCGCTGGTATCGAGCCACACTGCCCGACCGACAAGGCTCTTTCGATTCCCGAGAAGCTGCTTCCGGTCGAGCGGTCCCGCCCGCTGCCGATGCGCGCGGGCAGCGTCCTGTTGATGACCCAGCGGACGGTCCATTCCTCGTTGGACAACGTCACTGACGATCAAATCCGTCTGAGCTTCGACCTGCGCTACCAGCCGATCGGCCAACCGACCGGCCGCCCAGCCTTTCCGGGCTTCGTCGCACGCAGTGCCGCCCATCCGGAGCGCGTCCTGCGTGACCCAGTCGCCTGGGCTCGGAGCTGGTACGAGACGCGCAACCGCCTGGCCGAGCAGGAGAACCCGACCTATAACCGCTGGCGCGCCGACGCCGCGGTCTGCGCCTAATGCCTATCGGTGGGCGGGAGTCCCGCCCCACCGCGGCCACCCGCCCGAAGAGGCGCCATGCCGCGGGCCTGGGGGCCTGGACAAGCCGGCGGCGGCTGCGTACCATCAGCGCAGGTCAGCATGGCTCGAGGGAGTGGATTCGGCAGCATGGCGCGGGCTCAATACGTCCACGGCGGGATGGACTCGTTCCCGCTCCTGGCGGTGCCGTTCTTCATCCTGGCCGGCGGACTGATGGAGACGGGCGGCATCTCCGGGTCGACCACGGCCGACGTCTCGGCGATCGGCTCGCTGCTGATCCCCTCGATGGTCCGGGCCGGCTACAGCCCCCAGCGGGCCGTCGCGATCGTGGCGGCCGCCTCGGCGATGGGCATCCTGGTTCCACCCTGCTGCCCTGGTTTACGCTGGTGCTCCCGTATGTCCTGTTCCCGCCGAAGTGACGAAGCGAGGAGAGCCATGCCGAACCTAGTCTACTCCGAGAAGTTCGGCCGCTTGATCCGGCTGGACCCGCCAGCGGAGCTTGGCGTCCCGACGCAGAACCTGATCGAGGCGGCGCTCGAGCGGGGTGAGACCGAGTCGGCGCTCGGCCTGCTCGCCTACATGCGCCAGGAGTCGGACACCGTCAATAAGGTCCTGCTCGAAGGATGGCTGGGCACCCTGATCGACCACCTGCTGGCGCGCTTCGAGCAGGAGGACCTGCGACTGATGCTGCGGGTGCCGGGCCAGGCGGTCTGGAAGGGCTTCGACCGGCTGGCCGCCGACCGCTACGCCGAGGCGAAGGCCGCCATCGGGGAAGGGCGGGTCGCCGAGGCCAAGCTGGCGGTCGACGGCATGCGCAAGGCCTGCAAGACGCTCAACGACCTGGTGGTGTGCTGGGTTCAGGACATCTGCACGGTCCTGGCGCGGAAGTTCGGCGAGAACGAGGTGGCGCGGGCGATGCGGCCGGCCTACGACCAGATCTGGCGCGAGCGCTACCGCGCCTGGACGCAGCTCACCGCCGAGGAGCAGCTCGCCCTGAGCTGCGAGGGGATGCGGGCCCACTTCGGCGGCCCGACCCGTCGCGGCGAGTTCGTCGTCCGGGACGAGGGCGACCGCTACGCGATGTTCTTCGATCCCTGCGGGACCGGCGGCGTCATGCGGCGCGGCGACCCGGAGAGCGGCACCCCGCCATACCCGACCGATGGTGTGAACACCGAGCCGAAGCCGTGGACCTGGGGCCAGACGAGGGTCCCCTGGTACAACACGCACTGCAATCTCTACCTGGAAGCCTTCGCCGCCGAGGACCACGGCTACCCGCTCCGCCCGGTCGGCTACGACCCCGACCCGCACGCCCCCTGCGTCTGGTACGTTTACAAGGACCCGAAGCGGACGCGCCCCGAGCATTTCCTGGCGATTGGGCTCGAGCCGCCGCCGCGGGTCGGGGCGGGCACGGCGGCCGGATGAGCCGCGATCGGAAGGTCGCCATCGTGACCGGCGCCGGCCGCGGCATCGGCAAGGCCTGCGCGCTGGCGCTGGCCGAGGACGGGGCCGATGTCGTCC
>JACCZL010000262.1 GCA_013695975.1 Chloroflexota bacterium | reverse complement strand
GGGCAAGGCTGTCGCCATGCAGCACCAACGCCTGAGAAGCGGCTAGTGTCCGAAGCCGCGGGGCCCGAAGCCCTCCTTGCCGCCGTTCATGATCGCGCGGGCGGCCGTGGTCCCGTCGAGGGTCACGACGACCACCATGTCGCCGTTCGCCAGGGCCGGCGTCGACTGGGCCGCCTGGGTTCCACCCCGGATGGGCCGGCCGCGGACCATCGTCTGGTCGTTGAGCGTAAAGGTCTTGGTGCTCCCGTCGTTCGCCGCCAGGGTCAGGCTCGCGGCGCTCGCCGCGCTGACGGTGCCGGGCGTGACGTTCACGGTCAGTGGCTTGTTGTCCTTGTCCTTCAGGCTGAGCTGGACGCCGGTGAAGTGGGCGAACCGCTCGGCCGGCGGCAGGTCGTGCAGACCCTGCAGCTCGGGCGGTAGCTGCATCTCGTGGCCGCCGGGGCCGGACCACGGGCCACCGAACGCGTGGCCCTCGAAGCCGGGGCCGCCGAACCAGGGGGCGTTCGCCATGGCGCTCCGCACCGTCAGGGCGGCGACGCCGCCCAGCACCAGGACCAGCGCCAGCGACGTGAGCGCCACCGCGATCGGAAATCGAAATCGTCGCATCATGTGCATCCTCTTTCTCGGGCAGAGGCCCGATCCCTTGACCTCCCTCCGGCGCCGGCTACGGCCACCTGTTCTGTTGCCATCACCTCCCGTCTCGGCCGACCGTCGCGAAGGGATCTGTAGTCAGGATAGGCGCCGCCCATGAACGCCCCGCGACCGATCTGTCACGGTTCGGTGAACAGAGCGTGACAGCTCCCACACCCGCGCCAGTTGCCGCGACACGGCGCGGCCTCCTAGACTCTGCTCGCCATGGCGGCCACCGTCACCGTATGCCCACCATGTGGCGACGGGCCGAGACGGTCCAGGTCCGGCGCCGGCCGCCGATCGCCACACGAGGCGGCAAGGTCCTCCCCTTCGGCCTGGTCACGCGCGCGTGACGGTCAATCCAGGTCGTTCACCCTTCTGTGACTGATCGGACACCCCGCGGCGACGCGCCGGCGCTAAGATGAAGGGTGGCCGGGATGGGAAGGGGCTGTGGCGACGATCGTAGTAGCCGAGGACGAGCGGGACCTCAATAACCTGGTGCGGCGCCACCTCGAGGATGAGGGCCATCGCGTGGTCCAGGCCTTTGACGGCCCGAGCGCCGTGCTCGCCGTCGGGCAGGAGCGGCCCGATCTGCTGATCCTCGACTGGATGCTCCCGCGCCTCGACGGGCTCGAGGTCTGCCGCCGCGTCCGGCGTGACAGCATCGTCCCGATCCTGATGCTGACCGCGCGCTCCGAGGAGGTCGATCGAGTCCTCGGACTCGAAGTCGGCGCCGACGACTACCTGACCAAGCCGTTCAGCATCCGCGAGCTGCTGGCCAGGGTCCGCGCGATGCTGCGGCGGGTCGAGCTGTTGCGTGTCGCCCGACCCGTCGAGGGAGACCCGCCGATCCTGGTCGACGGCCCTCTCCGCATCGACGTCGGCCAGCATCTGGTCAGCCTGGACGGTCGCCCACTCGAGCTGACGCCGAAGGAGTTCGACCTACTGGCTCTGCTCGTCCGCAACCCCGGACGAGCCTTCTCGCGCGACTACCTGGTCGAGACGGTCTGGGGGTACGAGTACGGCGGCTTCGATCGGACCGTCGACACCCACGTCCTGCGGCTACGCAAGAAGCTCGGTCCAATCGGCGAGCGCATCGAGACCGTCTGGAGCATCGGCTATCGCTTTGCTAGGGCCAGGGACCCGGCATGAGGGAAAGCCCTCCCGTCCCTCGCCGCGCACCGCTCGCCCCTCGTTGGCCGTCCCGCCTCCGCTGGCAGCTCACCCTCTCGCACATGCTGGCGATCGCCTTTACCCTGGTCTCGATGATCGCCGCCGCCCTCCTGATCGCCTCGATCTGGGTCGCCATTCAGAGCAGCCCCGCTCGCGAGCCGGCGGTCGAGGCGCGGATCGTCGCGAGTGCCGTCGACGGGCTCGTCGTCGGCGGCGTGCCGCCGGCCGAGCTCAACGCCGTCCTCCGCGCCCTCGCCAGCGGCGACCTGAGCGTGCTGCCAGGGCCTGGTCCGTTCGGGCCCGACGCAGGGCGCCGCCAGGACCGCTTCGGTCCCTCCCTCCAGGGATTCGCCTATCTGGTGGTCGTCGGCCAGGACGGTCGCCTGCTCGGCAGCTCCGATCCGGCTGGGGCTGGCTTCGCGCCGCCCGAGCGGGCCGCCTGGGACCCGCTC
>JACCZL010001026.1 GCA_013695975.1 Chloroflexota bacterium | reverse complement strand
CCGCGGCCTCGCCCGTGGCCTCGCCCGCCGCCGCCAAGCCAGTCGCCCTCCCACCCAAGCCGGCCAACTTCCCAACTGGCGCGATCCAGTTGTGGGTCGGCTTCCCGGCCGGTGGCAGCACCGACGTCGGCGCCCGGATTCTGGCCGCGTCGATGGAGCCGATCCTCGGTCAGTCCGTGACGGTGGTGAACAAGCCGGGCGGCTCTGGTCAGGCGATGTGGACCGAGCTCGCTCGCCAGCGACCTGATGGGAGCATCCTCGGCCTGTCGAACGTCCCCCAGCTCCAGACGACGATCATCGACCCGGAGCGGCAGGCCCAGTTCACCCTCGACAGCTTCACCCCGATCGCCAATCAGGTGCTCGATCCGGGCTCCCTGTTCGTCCCGACCAACAGCCGCTTCAGAACCCTCCAGGACGTGATCGAGGCGGCCCGCCAGACGCCCAGGCGGATCACGATGGGCGACACCGGCATCGCCAGCGACGACCACCTTCAGACGCTGGACCTCGAGCGGCTGGCGAACATCGAGACGCGGGTCGTCCACTTCGAGGGCGGCGCGCCGCTGACGACGGCGGTCCTGGGAAGCCAGATCGACGTGGCGGTCAACAACGTCGGCGAGTTCGTCAGCAGGGTCAAGAGCGGCGACGGCCGGCTGCTGGCCGTCGCCGATCAGACGCGGAACCGGTTTGTACCGGACGTGCCGACGTTCACCGAGCTGGGCTTCCCGATCATCTCCTACTCCGGGCGTGGCTACATCGGTCCGGCTGGCATGAGTCCGGAGCTCGTCAACTACCTGGCCGCGGTGATCCAGACAGCGATGAACACCCAGGACCTCCGGACGCGGATGGACGACGTCGGCCTGGAGCAACGCTACATGGGCCCGGCCGAGTTCCAGACCTTCCTGCAGGAGCAGATGCAGCGCGCCCAGAGCCTGTTCGAGCTCGTCGAGGAAGAGCGGAAGCGAGGATAGCGGAGTGGGTTGTGGGTAGGGGACGGTAACTACCACTACCCACTACCCGTGGAGGGACGATGGCTCGGGCCTACCAGGTCGTCGGCGTCATGTTCCTGGTGATGGGCGTGTTCGTCCTGTACCAGTCGCTCCAGCTTCGCTATATCTCGCGCGGCATCCCCGGGCCGGGCTTCTTCGGGGTCTGGCTGGGCGGGCTGATGACCGTGCTGGCGGTGGTCTTCCTGGTCCAGAACATGCTCCCGAACCGGCGCCCGAGCGGCCCGTTCGAGCTGCTGCCGAGCGGCGAGATGCGCCTCCCGCTACTGCTGGCGATCGCCGCGCTGGCGGTCACGGTGGTCGCTCTCCCGATCCTCGGCTTCCGCCTGACGATCTTCGGGCTATCGCTCTTCCTGCTCAGCTACGTGGGTCGCCAGCCCCTGGCGCTCTCGCTGGCGGTGAGCGCGGTGGCGAGCGTCGGGGTCTACTACCTCTTCACCGCCTTGTTGGGGGTAATCCTGCCGACCGGTCTGGGGGGGATCTAGCCGATGGAATCGCTCGGGCTGCTCGCCTCAGGCCTCGCCAACGCCCTGACCCCGACCAACCTCCTCTTCGCCCTGATCGGCTGCACCCTGGGCATGCTGGTCGGCGTCCTGCCCGGTGTCGGCCCGACCGCCGGGATCGCCGTCCTGATCCCGCTGACCTTCCAGCTCAACCCAACCGGCGCGATCATCATGCTAGCCGCGATCTACTACGGGGCGATGTACGGCGGGACGATCACCTCGGTGCTCCTCAACACCCCCGGCGAGGCGGCCTCGGTGGTGACCACGTTCGACGGCTACCAGATGGCCCGTCAGGGGCGCGGCGGGGTCGCCCTGGGGGTCGCCGCGATCGGCTCGTTCATCGGCGGGACCGTCGCCACCTTTGGCCTGGTCCTGGTCGCCCCGCCGCTGGCCGCCTTTGCCCTGACCTTCGGGCCGGCCGAGCAGTTCGCCCTGCTGACGCTCGGCCTCTCGACGCTGATCGGACTGACCGGCCGCTCGGTCGTGGCCGGCCTGCTGATGGCCCTATTCGGCCTGGTCCTTGGCCTGGTCGGGCTCGACCCGGTCGTCGGGACCCCACGCTTCACATTCGGGATCGTCGACCTGTTCGACGGCATCGAGTTCGTGACGGTCGTCATGGGCCTGTTCGGGATCAGCGAGGTCCTGATCAACCTCGAACAGCCGGCCCTCCAGGTGTTTGGGACCAAGATCTCGTCGCTCTTCCCCAATCGCGAGGAGTGGGGCCGCTCGGTCGGCTCGATCGCCCGCGGGACCGGGCTCGGCTTCGTCCTCGGCCTGATCCCCGGCACCAACTCGGCCATCGCGTCGTTCCTGTCCTACGCCGTCGAGCGGCGCTTCACCAAACAGGAGCTCGGGACCGGCGCGATCGAAGGCGTGGCGGCGCCGGAGACGGCCAACAACGCCTACACGAGCGCGGCGCTGATCCCGCTCTTCACCCTCGGCTTGCCCAGCTCGCCGGCCATCGCGGTCCTAGCCGGCGCCTTCATCATCAACGGCCTGGTGCCCGGTCCACTCCTCTTCCGAGACCGCCCGGACTTCGTCTGGACGGTCATCGCCAGCCTCTATGTCGGTAACGTGATGCTCCTGATCATGAACCTGCCGCTGGTCGGGCTCTGGGTCAGCGTGCTCAAGATCCGCTACCCGATTCTGATGGTGTCGATCATCGTCTTCTCGATCGTCGGCTCCTACAGCCTGAACGGCAGCATCTTCGACGTCGGGACGATGTTCTTCTTCGGCGTGCTCGGCTACCTCTTCAAGAAGCTCGACCTGCCGATGGCGCCGGCCGTCCTGGCGCTGGTGCTCGGCCCACTCATCGAGCGGGCGTTGCGGACGTCGCTCGAGATCTCAGGCGGCGAGGCATCCATCTTCATCGAGAAACCGATCGCGGCCGCCCTCTTAGGCCTGGCTGCTATCATCCTGCTCGGCGCCGCGCTGGGCCGGCTACCGTTCCAGCGCCAGGCCGCCGCCGCCGAAGAGGCGGAAGTGTGAGCGAGGAGCCAGGAGGGGGTCCACGCCGCTGGCGCCGCGCGAATTTTGCGCATTTTGATCAATGTGCGCGGGGGGATGTTAGATCCCGACTGCTCTGTCCTGCTCCTGGCTCCTGGCTCCGGAGCGCCCGTAGATCGAGACGTGCCGCGTGCTCGACGGCCCGAAGGGTTGGCGGTCCCAGTCTGCCCAGCGCTCACGGAGGCGCAGACCGGCCTGCCGAGCCATCAAGTCCAGCTCGGCGGGCCAGGCATAGCGCATCTGGACGGGATACAGACGGATGCTGTCGTCGGAGATGACGAGGTGCTGCGAGACGATCCGCTGCTGGAGCGGATCGTGCTCGGCGGCGTTCAACAGCACGAGGTCGGCCCTGACCGATTCAACCGATAGGCTGTGGCCTCGCTGGAACCGCGAGAGGTCCGGCACGAACGCTTCGACGACGAACACCCCCTCGTCGGTCAGATGATCGGCCGCGTTGCGGAAGCAGCGCACCTGGTCCGCTTGCGAGAGCAGGGCGAAGAACGTGTTGAAGACGACGAAGATCAGCGAGAACCTGCCGGCGACGCCGACCTCGGCGAAGTCACCCATCGTCACCGGGATCGCGTCGCCGCTCGGCTTGGCCCGCAGCTTGGCGACCATCGCCGCGGACGCGTCGATCCCATGGACCGCGAGCCCCTGCGTGGCGAGCGGCAGCGCGACCCGCCCGGTCCCAACCCCCAGCTCGAGCACTGGTCCAGCCCCGGCCAGCTCTGCCAGCGCGGCGACCATGGCGCTCGGATCGGGACGCTCGACATACCAGTCGTCGTAGACCTCGGCGATCCGGTCGCCGTAGGTCGCTGCGTCGTAATCTGTCATGATTATCAGTCTACGCGCCCGGCGCCTATACTCCGTGCCCATACAATACCCAAGTGCCTGCAATTCGGCGCGGAGGGCTCGACTTGAACCTAGCGAACCGGATCACTATTAATCCTGAGCAGTGCGGGGGACGGCCCTGCATCCGCGGGATGCGCATTCGCGTCACCGACGTGCTCGACTTGTTCGCGGCGGGCCTGAGCGCCGAGCAGATCCTGGAGGAGATGCCCGATCTTGAGGCCGACGACCTCCGGGCGTGCTTGCAGTTCGCCGCTCGCAGACTGGACCACCCCGTTGTCGTCGCATGAAGCTCTGGCTGGACGCCCAGCTCTCACCCGCGTTGGCAGCGTGGGTCCGCCAGCGGTTCGAAGTCGAGGCAACGGCGGTTCGTGATCTCGGGCTCCGCGACGCGCTGGATCCCGAGATCTTCCTGGCGGCGAGGAGAGCCAGCGCGGTCGTGATGACCAAGGACAGCGACTTTTCCGTGCTCATCGAACGACACGGCGCGCCACCACAGGTGATCTGGTTGCGGTGCGGGAACACGTCGAACGCTTACCTGAAGCGCCTACTGGATCGGACGTTTCCTCAAGCGCTGGCCCTGCTCGAGGGGGGTGAGCCGCTGGTTGAGATTAGTGAGACGTGGTGAAGGGTTGTGGACGGCCACCATAGGACCGAGCGCTTCACCGATGATCTGCGGCGGCTGGCCGAGCCGATCTGGGCGGCCCAGCATGCCCACCCGTTCGTCCGCGGGATCGGGGACGGGACGCTCGACCTGGAGAAGTTCGCTTTCTGGGTGCGCCAGGACTACCTGTTCCTGATCGAGTACGCGCGGCTGTTCGGGCTGGCAGCGGCGCGTGCGCCCGACCTGGAGACGATGGGCCGCTTCGCCGAGCTGCTCCAGGCGACGATCGGGACCGAGATGGACCTCCATCGCGGCTACGCCCAACAGTTCGGGATCAGCCCCGAGGAGCTCGAGCGCGAGACGCCCAGCCCGACGACGCGCGGGTACACCGACTTCCTGCTCCGCACAGCGGCCATCGGCGACTTCGCCGAGCTGGCCGCGGCCCTGCTCCCCTGCATGTGGGGCTTCTCCGAGGTCGGCCGCCGACTCGCCGAGGGCGAGCGCCCGGCCGACGCGCGCTATGCCGCCTGGGTCGACATGTACGCCGACCCCGAGTTCGCTGCCCTGGCTGACTGGTGCCGCGGCCTGGTCGATCGCCTGGCCGAAGCGTCCTCACCCATCACGCAGCGGCGCATGGAGGAGGCTTTCCTGACCAGCAGTCGCTATGAGCTGGCCTTCTGGGAGATGGCCTGGGCCCTCGAGCGCTGGCCGGGGTGACCACAACGCCGAGGATCGGGGCGCCGCGGGCAGGAGCAGATCGGTGAGCTGGCCGGTCCTGCTGATCTCTTTCGCCGGCCTGCTGGGAATCGCGCTGCTGGTGGATCTGCCGCCGTGGATGGTCGCGGTCGGCGCCATCCTGGCGGTCGTCGGCTTCCTGCTCGAGCGCCAGCGCGACTGAGCCGGCGCTTCGAGGCTGGCGTCGTCGTGGGCCCGCTCGGCCGCGGCTCCAGCTCCAGCCGGGCATCGACCTGCTCGAGCGGGCCGCGGACTTCCCGAAGGAGGGCCCGATCCTGGTCATCACCGACGGCTGGTGCGAGGATACCCTCCGCATTCGCCGCGACCACGCCTGCCTCCTCCCCGACGGCCACACCCTCCCCTTCCGCGCCAGGGGTCCCGTGTTCCGGATCACTCGCTGATCCCCCGCATGGATCGCTCGCCTACGGCGTTAAGCAGGGGTGACATCGTCCTGGCCCCATTTCCCTATGCTGAGCTGACGGCGACCAGGACTAGACCCGTGCTCATCGGGAGCGGAAGGGCCTTCGCCTCTGTCGAGGGGCGTAATCCACCGTCGCCGGGATCACGAACAGCGCCTGAGGCTCCCCCAGCACCGTCTGGCCGGTAAAGGCGTCTGCGTCACCAGGGCAACGGGCGAGTCCCGTAGGGTCTTTATCTCCGGGGCCCACCGGTACGCTCCTATAATCAGTGCATGGGTAGCTCGGGTGGATGGTGTCGGCGGTGATGAGCGGGGGGTGGTGGTCCTACATCCACTACAGCGACGAGCAGGCCCAGCCGGCGATCAGTCGGGCGGTCCTATTGCGCGTGGCGGGCTACGCCCGGCCCTATGTCGGGCGGATCGCCCTGATGCTCCTGACGATCCTCCTGATCACCCTGCTGACCCTCGTCCCGCCGCTGCTGATGCGGGCGCTGATCGACCGAGCCCTGCCCGAACGCGACCTCGGGCTGCTCAACTTGCTGGCCCTCGGGATGGTCGCCATCCCCCTGTTCAACGGGCTGATCGGGGTCGGCCAGCGCTACGTCAGCGCGCAGATCGGCGAGGGCGTCATCGCCGACCTCCGCCAGGCCCTCTTCAGCCACCTCCAGCGCCAGTCGCTGCGGTTCTTCACCAACAGCAAGACTGGCGAGCTGATGGCGCGGGTCAACAACGACGTCGTCGGGGCCCAGCGCGCGGTCACTGGCACGATGGTCGAGATCGTCTCCAACACCGTCGCCCTCGTCTCGACCGTGGCGATCATGCTGACCCTCGAGTGGCGGTTGACGATCGCGGCCGTCCTGATCCTGCCCCTGTTCGTCCTGCCGGCCCGCCGGATCGGCAAGATCCTGCGGCGGATCACCCGCGAGTCGATGACCCTGAACGCCCAGATGAACGGGATGATGAACGAGACCCTGAACGTCAGTGGGGCGCTCCTCGTGAAGCTGTTCGGGCGGGAGGACGACGAGAGCGGCCGCTTTGGCGAGCGGGCCCGCGCCGTCCGCGACATCGGCATCCGCCAGGCCCTGATCGGCCGCTGGTTCTTCATGGGACTCGGCCTCGTCGGGGCCATCGGGACGGCCGTCGTCTACTGGGCCGGCGGCTACCTCGTCCTGACCGATCAGCTCACGATCGGCACGATCGTCGCCCTGGGAGCCTACCTGACCCACCTCTACGGTCCCCTCTCGGCCCTGACCAACGCCCGCGTGGAGTTTGCCACGTCGCTGGTCAGCTTCGAGCGCGTCTTCGAGATCCTCGACCTGCCCGTCGAGATCCAGGACCGCCCGAACGCCCGCGAGCTGCGCGACCTGGCCGGCGAGATCCGTTTCGAGGCCGTCTCGTTCAGCTACGGCCAGGCCGACCCGAACACCGCTTCCGGCATCGAGGAGGTCGAGCGCTGGGGCTGGGGCGCCGAGGCCGGCTCCGCCCCAGTCGGCCGTCGTCCCACGCCGCGGGACGGGGCGAGCCCCGCCCCCTCACCCCCGGTAGACGGGGAGGGGGAGTACTCCCCTCTCCGCGCCGGGGAGGGGCCGGGGGAGGGGTCCGTCCGCTGGGCCCTCCGTGATGTCGACTTCACGATCCGGCCCGGCCAGCTCGTCGCCCTGGTCGGTCCGAGCGGGGCCGGCAAAACGACGATCACCTACCTCCTGCCCCGTCTCTACGACCCGACCAAGGGACGGATCCTGCTCGATGGCCACGACATCCGCGACGTCAGCCTGCGCTCGCTGGCCGCCCAGATCGGGATGGTCACCCAGGAGAACCACCTCTTCCACGACACTGTCAGAGCTAACCTCCTCTACGCCCGCCCCAACGCCACCGACGCCGAGATCGTCGCCGCCTGCCGCTCCGCCAACATCCACGAGCTCCTTGCGAGCTTGCCGGACGGCTACGAGACGATCGTCGGCGAGCGCGGCTACCGCCTCTCTGGCGGCGAGAAGCAGCGCATCGCGATCGCCCGGGTCCTCCTCAAGGACCCCTGCGTCCTGGTCCTCGACGAGGCCACCGCCCACCTCGACTCCGAGTCGGAGGCCCTGATCCAGACCGCCCTCGAGCGGATCATGCGCAGCCGCACTAGCCTGGTCATCGCCCACCGCCTCAGCACGATCCTGGCCGCCGACCTGATCCTCGTCCTCGACCACGGCCGCCTCGTCGAACAAGGCACCCACGCCGAGCTGCTCGCCCGCGCCGGCCTCTACTCCCGCCTCTACCACACCCAGTTTCGCACCCAGACCCCCGTCACCGCCGGCGCCTAGCGGGTCAATGCGGATGGGACAGCGCCCGAACGCCGCTGGCACGCATTTTGCTCTACCTTCCGTCTATGGGCGCAGCATCGCCCGCTGTCGGAACACCGCCCTGCACACGTGCGGGTGAGGGGGCAATGCTGATGCGCCGCGACCACGACTGGAGGACGACCATGGTAGGACGGTGGCTTCGGTGGCGCATGGTTGGGTTGGCGCTGGCGCTCGTGGCGACGGGGTTCGCGTCGGTCCCGGCGTCCGTGGGGCAGGCGGCGGACACGACGGGAGTGGCGGCTCCACCCGTTGCCCAGGCCGGTCGCTGGATCGACGTCCGGCTCAGCCAGCCGACGCTCGTCACGGCCTTCGAGGGCAATCGCATCGTCTACGAGGCCTACGCGATCCGCGGGACGCAAGGCTGGGAGACGCCGACCGGCACCTTCTACATCCAGCGCCGCGTGGCCAACGAGCGGATGATCGGCCCCGGCTACGACGTCTCAGGCGTGCTCTTCACCCAGTACTTCACCGAGCTCGGCCACTCGCTTCACTACAATTACTGGTCCGGCAACTTCGGCGGCGCCGGTAGCCACGGCTGCCTCGGGATGGGCTACGGCGACTCCCTCTTCTTCTGGGAGTGGGCAACCGTGGGCACCCCGATCGTGATCCACTGGTGAGCGCCTAGCGAATCGTTTATCCTACGCGCATGCAGCGGGGCATGCGGGTGGCGCTCGCGGGGGCGGCGGCGTGGATCGTGCTCGGGCTCGGGCTGGACGTGGCCGCTCAAGGGCTCGACGGCGAGGCCGCCCGCCGGCTCCAGGGCGCCCTCGCCGTCCAGGCGGCGACCCGCGCCCATTTGCGGCTGCTCGGCGACGCCACCACCTGCGCCGAGGCCCGCTTCGTCTCCTATCGGAGGAGCGACAAGGAGCCCGATGTCGTCGATCAGTGGTACGTCGCCTCCCAATTGTGGGCCGACGCCCAGTTGACGGCCACCGCGTCAGGCGCGCCAACGCCCCCCACCCGCACCCCGACACGATCGCCGACGCCGCTTACGCGGACGCCCACGCCCACGCCGACGCGCCCGCCGACCCCAGACGAGCTCGAGGCCCGCTGCCATCTCGACAAGGGCTTCATCTTCCTCGACCGCCTCTGGGACTACAGCACCGGCGGCTACTATCCGCTCTCTGATCCGAGCGGTACGGCCGTCGTCCGCGGGGTCCGCTACTCCGACGACAATGCCCTGGCCGGTCTGTCCCTGCTCGCTGCCGCCGCGAGTCAGTCCGACCCCCTGCTCCGCCAGCGCTACCTCCACGCCGCCCGCCGCGAGGCCGAGTTCCTGACCGAGAGCGGCCTCTGGGACGGGACCTTTGGCGGCGGCTTCTGGTGGACGACCAACAAGGGCGACACGCCCGAGGGCAAGCCGGCCCATACCAACGCCCTGGCCGCCCTGTTCTTCGCCCGCCTCCACAACGCGACCAATCTCGAGGCCGACCGCGCCTGGGCCCTGCGGACCCTGCTCTGGCTCGACACGATCCTCTACGACCCGTCCAAGCGCCTCTATCGGTGGAGTGTGGGCTACCAGGACCGCGAGGCGCGGCTTGGAGCCATCCTCAGCGAGCGCTACTTCAACTACGATCAGGGCATCGCCATCGAAGCCCAGACCCTGGCCGCCAGGCTCGACGGCGACCCGGTCCGCCTGCCCCGCGCCCGCGGCGTCGGCGAGGCCCTCCACGAGGCCTTCTGGGGCCGTGAGCTCGGCGGCTACAACCTCGAGGCGGGGGTCGAGCAGGTCTACACGGCCTTCGCCGCCTGGGCCAGTATCGGCCACCTCGCCCTCCACGACGCGGACGGCGATGTCCGCTGGCTCGACCTGGCCCGCCGCAACGCCGACGCCCTCAGCGCCTCACTGCGCGGCCTCGACGGGAGCTACGCCCAGCGCCACTACCGCTGCGTCGACCGCCGCGCGCCCGGCTGCGAGAGCGTCGTCTTCAAGTGGGCGTTCGACCAGACTCGCGATACCGCCGCCCAGGCCTGGATCCAGCACCTCCAGACCGCCATTGCCCGCCGCACCGCTCCGCCTCGCTTGCCCTAGCCCCAATACCGTGCAGTGAGCGGTCCGCTGATCGAGGAGCGGAGTGTGGAATGCCGTAGTGGCGGGGCTTGTCCCCACCCCGCCCCTACGGGCAACGTCGCGCAGACCATCCGCGATCTCGCACGATCTGAACGGTATCGGGACTAGGCGAGTTCCGGGTCGACTGGCCCGTTCACGAGGCGAACACGCGGATGCTCTGGCGCTCAAAGAGCTCGGCCAGCTCGTCGCGATGCGGCAAGTCGCTCAGGTCCACCCCCCTGCTCACGTTCAGGAACTCGTAGCCAAGGATCGCGCCACGGGCGTCGTAGTCGATTCCCCGCTCATACTGGCGGCCGCGGCTGACGTTCTCCGTATGATCCACCGCGCCGTCCGGGATCTCGTCCACCACAGAGACGTAGGCTGCATCCGATGATGGGCTGTGCTCTAGTCTCATCGTCTCTCCGCTCGCTCCTGGTCGATGACGGTAACCACGAGGTAGGGCTCGGTCTCACCCTCGAGCACGACCAGGAGCCGGCGTCGCTCGTAGTCCCCCAGTATTCCGTCCGCCCTTCGTCGCGCCGGTATTCCTCGTCATAGTTGCCGAGGACGGCGCGCACGATCTCCTCGGTGATGCCGCGCTGGCGCATGCGCCGTCTTGTGTGGGAGTCGAAGATGAGCGCGACGCCTGAGTCCATCCAGCGGCCCGTCAAGGAGTGTAGGCCGCCTGAACGGCGAGCCGCCAGGTCTGGGATCCACGGCAGTAGTCCGAACCGCCAACCCGGATGGGAACGCGCGGGCGGGGATCGTCTACACTGCCGGGGCAGGTAACCTTCTGTGGCAGCCCAGCCAACCGTGACCTTCGACCGCGCCACCCGCAACGCGCTGGCCCGATCGGACACCAGAGACCAATAACGCCGCAGCGCTCACCCGAGCGCCGCGGCCTTCTTTGTCAATCACAGCCCTGGTCTGTCGGCCGCTTAGCGGGTGACCTGGACCTTGATGTTTTTGGGCTTGACCTGCTCCGGCTTCGGCACGGTCAGCGACAGCACGCCGTTCTCGTAGCTCTCCTGGCAGCGATCGGCGTCGAAGCCGGCCGGCAACTGGACCTGGCGGCGGAACTGGATCGGGCCCCACTCCTGCCAGATCGCCTTGCTGCCCTCGGGGGTCGGCGCCTGCATCTGGCCGGCGATCGTAAGGACGCCGTTGGTCGCGGTGATCTCGACGCTCTGCGGATCCGCGCCGGGCACCAGCAGGTGCAGGTAATAATGGTTGCCATCTTCCCAGAGGTTGGTGGGAGTGTGCTGATAGCCGCCATCACCGAACACGCCCCGTTCGAAGGGCAGGACGCTCTGCTGAAACAGGCGGTCCATCGCATCCCGGAGCGAGAGCATCGGCTGCTCGGTCGTGCGCATCAGGTTCGCCATGGTGCAATCCCTCCTATCGTATCCTTGTCGGGGCTGCCATTCGGGCCGCCCCGCTGCTTCACTTCCTTTGTAATCCCGGCTGCGTTAGAGCCACGCTAGAGCAACGTCAGAGCATCGTCAAAAATCTATTAGATGGCCGTTAGAGAGGTGCAGGCATGCAGACACGCTGCGGGTGGGCGGGGATAGACCCGCTCTACGTCCAGTATCACGACGACGAGTGGGGCCGACCGGAGCACGACGATCACAAGCTGTTCGAGATGTTGGTCCTCGAGGGCGCCCAGGCCGGCCTGAGCTGGCTGACGATCCTCAGGAAGCGTGAGCATTACCGGCGGGCGTTCGACGGCTTCGACCCGGTCCGTGTGGCCGGCTACGACGCGGACAAGGTCGCCGGGCTGCTCGCCGACAGCGGGATCGTCAGAAACCGCCTCAAGAT
>JACCZL010000993.1 GCA_013695975.1 Chloroflexota bacterium | reverse complement strand
GCGCCGGACGGCTCGCTCATCCTGCTCTCCCGAGATGGACTTGGCCGCCCGGGCGACCAGTCGTAAGCGGCGTGCGACCCGCGGCGGCAACGGCGTCCAGGTCCCGTTCGGCCCGAGTTTGGAGGAGCTCTGCGATGGATTCATGTCGGGCAGGAGCGGTCCGTCCACCCGGGGCATCGATATGGCCGATCAGGACGAGCCTCGCAAGCGCCGAGGGCAGCGCGGCTGCTACTATGCCGCTTCACCCACCACGTGTCAAGCCCGAAGCGCGCATGCCAGGGCGCGGCTGAGGCTGTACAATGCGGGCGCGGTCGGTGTGGCTGGGGAGAGAGGGACAGGCGTGACCACGCAGTCGGGCACGGAGGTCATCCTTCGGGCCGGGCCGTGGGAGGCCTAGGCGATGCAGAATCTCGGCGTAGACCCTACTGCCCCCTCGATCGTGGCGAAGGCCATCTTGGCGTACCTGGAGTTCGTCCGGAGCCCGAACGGGCGTCTCGTCGTCGTGGTCCTCTCGTTGGCTGCCTTCGCGATCATCGTGCTGTGGGCCCGGGGAGGCGCCCGCCACGAGCGCTGGCCGTCCGTCGTGGCGGCCAGCCTCATGACGATACTCGTGGCCGGCATCTATGGGATCGCCGTCGCCGCCGGCTGGTGGAGCGGCGCCTATTTCCGGACGCCGGCCCTGGTGCAGGCTGCCACACTACTCCCTGTCTCCGTGGTGGCCTGGACAGCCTGGCTGGCGGGGTACGGCTGGCTCACCGCTCGGACTCGGCGTCCATTGCTGATCTACGGGATGGTCGCCCTCCTCCTCACACTGGCCGTGGGGATCGCGGACCGGGCGGAGCTGAGCGGAGGCTTGGTCCTCGTCGCCGAGGATGGCAAGACCTGGCTCAACGCGCTCATCGGGCTGGGCATGATGTTCGTGCCGGTCCTGCTCTTCGAAGGCATTCGGCGTGGCCTGGAGCAGGACGTACTCCCGTAGGCCCATGATCCACCCCACAGCCGCCACAACGCCGCGTTGACGCGTAGCGTCGCCTCGCTCAGGCGAAGTCCTCGCGCTCGCGGGCCAGTCCGACCAGTGCTCGCAGCGCCGCCTCGTAGCCGCGCCAGCCGAGCCCCTGGACCAGCCCCAACACGGCCGGCGAGATGATCGAATGAGCGCGCCACAGCTCACGGGCGTGAAGGTTGCTCAAGTGTACCTCGACCACGGGAAAGTCGACCGCCTTGATCGCGTCGTGGACGCTCACCCCGTACTGGGTCAAGCCCCCCGGGTTGAGGACGCAGCCGGCCAGGCCGCTGCCATGGCGCTCGTGGAGGAGGTCGACGATCGCCCCCTCATGATTGCTCTGGAAGCATTCGACTTCCACCCCCAGCTCGTCCGCCAGCTCGCGAAGCCGCTCGTCGATCTCGGCCAGCGTAGTCGTGCCGTAGACCTGGGGCTCGCGGATCCCGAGCATGTTCAGGTTCGGACCGTGGATCACGAGAATGTTCACCGGGGTGACGACCACCAGGCGCGCCAACTATGATGCGAGGGACGCGGCATGCCGATAGCGTAGCTGGACCGTCACGTTCGCGCCAACCGATCGGTATCGCTGGGGGCAGGGATGAGCAAGACGATCGATCGCGATCCGCGCGTCGAGCGGGACGGACGCGAAGGGGAACACGCGACACCGGCGCCCCTGGCGCCGTTCGATCGCGCCATCGGCCGAACTCGCTTCGTCGTCCTGCTCGGTGTCGCGGCGGTGCTGCTGGTCTCGATGGCGCTGTTCGTCCTCGGCGCGTTCCAGGCGGCGGCGAGCGTCTGGCAGGCTGTCCAGAGCGCGGCGCGCGGCGAGCTGGGCTCCACTGACGTGACCGTCCAGCTGCTCGAGGTCGTCAGCATGATGCTCAAGGCGGTGATCTTCTACATCGTCGGGGTGGGGCTCTACAGCCTGTTCATCGGACCACTCAACGTCACCACCGCGCTCGGCGTCGACTCGCTCAACGATCTCGAGGAGAAGGTGATCAGCGTCGTCATCGTCATCATGGCGGTGACGTTCCTCGAGCACTTCATCACCTGGCAACAGCCGACCGAGATGCTGCAGTTCGGCGCGAGTCTCGCTCTCGTGGTCGCCGCGCTCGTCCTGTTCCAGTTCCACAGCCACCGGGCGGGGGAGAAGCAGAAGCACGACGATCCCGCCTTGTCGCGGGCCCAGCGCGCGCTCTTCGAGAAGGATGAGGAGAGCCGCGAGGTCAGGCCCGAGGACGCCAAAACGCCCGGGGCGCGGTCCGATGGCGACGAGCGTTGACGGCGACACGGACGTGATAGGGGGCGACGATGCGTACAGCGCTGCGCTTCGGGATCTGCACCGATCAGAACATGCCGTGGGCGACGACGGTCGAGCGCTGGCGGCTCTTCGAGGCGCTCGGCTTCGATAGCGTCTGGGACTGCGACCACTTCACTCAGCCAAGCCGACCCGGTGGGCATTACTACGAGGGCTGGACCTTGCTAGCGGCGCTGGCGGCCCTAACCGAACGAGTCCGAATCGGGGTCCTGGTCAGTTGCAACACCTTCCGCCATCCCGCGTTAGTGGCCCACGAGGCGGTCACGATCGACCACATCTCGAACGGCCGACTCGAAGTCGGTCTGGGCGCCGGCTGGTACGTGCCCGAGCACCAGACGTTCGGCCTCGACTTCCCCCGCCCGGCCGTCCTCGTCGCCCGCTTCGGCGAGGCGGTCGAGATCGTCGACCAGCTCCTTCGCCAGGAGACGCTCACCTTCGAAGGGGAGCACTATCAGGTTCGCGACGCCGCGATCCGTCCCGGACCAGTCCAGCAGCCGCGACCCCCGCTCACCCTCGGGGCGCACGGACCGAAGATGCTCCGGATCGTCGCCCAGTACGCCGACGCCTGGAACTCGTTCGGGACCGTCGACGAGATACGAACCCGCAACGAGATCCTCGACGCAGCCTGTGTCGAGATTGGACGCGATCCCGACGAGATCGTCCGCTCACTGTACGGCTGGGCGGCACTGATGCCCAGCGACCCCTGGGCGTCGCTGGACGCCTTCCACGACATGGTCGGCCGCTACCGGGAAGTCGGTGTGAATGAGTTCATCATCGACCAGCCCCGCCCCGAACAATTCGACGTCCTCGAGCGCATCGCCGCCGACGCCATCCCGTCGCTCCGTCGGTCTTGACTTGGAGGAGGGCAGCCCGTATTCTAGGTCCAGCTTCAGCGCGTCCGCGTCCCGTCGGTTGGCTCACAGAGGGAGGGAATGATGCCTGCTCATGGTGACCTCGGTCGTCGAACCGTCCGCTCGCTCACG
>JACCZL010000985.1 GCA_013695975.1 Chloroflexota bacterium | reverse complement strand
CCCTCCTCCACACGTCCCTAGCACCCCGCTAGCATGGGCCCCCACGCGGCTGCCGTCGAGCTGCGCGGCATCGGCAAGCGCTACGGCTCCACCCAGGCCCTCGACGACGTCTCGCTCGAGATCGCGCCCGGCGAGCTGGTGTTCGTGCTCGGCCCGAGCGGGGCCGGCAAGTCGACCCTGCTCAGGATCATCGGCGGCTACGAGCAGCCGGATCAGGGGGTGCTCAGCATCGGTGGGCGGCGGGTCGACGACGTGCCGGTCCATCGTCGCGACATCGGAATGGTCTTCCAGAGCTACGCCCTCTTCCCCCACATGACGGTCGCCGACAACGTCGGCTTCGGCCTCCGAATGCGCGGCGTCAGCGCGCCGGCCCGATCTGAACGGGTCGCCTGGGCGCTCCAACTGGTCCGCCTTGAGAGCCTCGAGCGGCGCTTCCCGCGCCAGCTCTCCGGCGGCCAGCAGCAGCGGGTCGCCCTGGCGCGGGCGATCGCCTTTCGGCCCGCCCTCCTGCTGCTCGACGAGCCGCTCGCCAGCCTCGACCGCCGCTTGCGCGACGAGATGCGGATCGAGCTTCGCCAGCTCCAGCGCCAACTCGGGATCACCACCCTCTTCGTCACCCACGACCAGGAAGAGAGCCTGACGATGGCCGACCGCGTCGTCGTCATCCACGGCGGCGCCGTCCAGCAGATCGCGCCCCCCGCCCATCTTTACAACACCCCCGCCAATCCCTTCGTCGCCAGCTTCATCGGCGAGATGAACGTCCTCCGCGGGACGATCCTGGCGACCGACGGAGCGGCCCACGAGGCTCGTCTGGGTGGCCTGACCTGGCGGGTAGCTTCCGACCAACCGCTCGCCCTGGGCGATCGGGTGACGGTCTGTCTGCGGGCGGAACGGATCGCCCTCACCAGCGAGGATTCCGCAACAAGCGCAACCGACACCGACGCCCCCGGCACGCCAGCCAACCGCCTGCCCGGCGCCGTCCGCTTCTCCTCCTACCTCGGGGCCTCGACCCTGTACCTGGTCGAACTGTCCGACGGGACGGTTCTCAAGGTCGTCGAGCCGAACGCGGCCGGACTCGCTCGCTTCGCGCCTGGCGACGCCGTCGCGCTCGCCTGGTCAGCCGACGCGGCGATGGTTTTCTCGGAATGAGGGTGGCCGCCAGCGGCGAGGGGGCGCGGCCATGGCTCCTGCTGGCGCCGTCGCTGCTGGGGCTTGCGCTCTTCTTCGCACTCCCGCTCGCCTGGCTGGTCCGCGTCAGCTTCTACCAGCGCGCGAGCGGCTCCGGCGGCTTCTACGTCGCCGACTCGTTTACCCTCGACCACTACGCCGCCGTCTTCGGCGACCCTTACTTCCACCGCCTGGCCTGGACCACCACCAGAGTCGGACTAATCGTCACCGCGACGACCCTCATCCTGGCCTACCCGCTCGCCGTCTATCTCTGGCGCGCCGGCCCGGCGCTCAAGGTCGGCACCCTGCTGGCCGTTCTCGTGCCCAAGCTCACCAACCTGCTCGTCGCCATGTACGGTGTGCTCGTCCTGCTGGCGAACGCCGGCCCGATCAACGGTGCCCTCCTCGCCATCGGCCTGATCCGCGAGCCGCTGCCGATGTTTGCGAACCTCTTCGCCGTCGTCGTCGGCGAGACCCTGATCATCGCCCCCTATCCGGTGCTGATCATCGCGACCGCCCTGCATGGGGTCGACCGCCGCCTGATCGACGCCGCCCGCGGGATGGGGGCGAGTCCACTCCGCGCCTTTTACGAAGTCCCCTTCAAGCTGACCCTGCCCAGCGTCCTGCTGGCCGCGCTCGTCAGCCTGATCTGGGCGCTCGGGGCGTTCACCGCCCCAGTCGTCCTCGGCAACCCCGCGCTCTACTCGGCCTCGGTCGAGGTCTACACTGAGACGTTCGAGAACGTGAACTGGCCCCTCGGCGCGACGATCGCCGTCGTCAATGCCCTCTTCATCCTGGCTCTCGTCCTGGCCAGCTACGTCCTCCAGCGTCGGATCGAGCACGGGCTCGGTCGATGACCCATCTCTTCGCCCTCCTCGCCGTCGCCTACCTGCTGGCGCCGCTCCTGTTCTGCCTCCTCGTCTCGGTCGCCGATACGACCAACCTCGAGACACCGTTCACCACGGGCCGCGTCTCGCTTCGCTGGTACGAAGAGTTCTTCGCCGATCCACGCTGGCTGGCCGGCCTTCGCAACAGCGTCCAGATCGCCCTCCTGACCGTCCCCCTCGCCCTGGTCTGCGGGACGACCGCGGCGCTCGCCTTCGAGCGCTGCCGCTTCCGCGGGCGGACCGTGGTCGGCGCCCTGATCCTGACCCCGCTCTTCGTCCCGCCGGTCGTCCTGGGCATGCAGAGCCTGGCCTTCCACCAGCGGATCGGCCTCTGGGGGACGCCGCTCAGCATCGCCGTCGCCCACTCGCTCTGGGCGACGCCGTTGGTTTTCACCGTCATGCGGGCTTCCCTGGCCGGCGTCGACCCGCGCCTCGAGCCCGCCGCCCGCGGCCTCGGCGCGAGCCCGCTCCGCGCCTTTGCGCTGGTGACGCTCCCGCTGATCCTGCCGGGCCTGGTCACCTCGATCTTCTTTGCATTCATCATCTCGCTCAACGAGTTCATCATGGCCCTGTTCCTGGCGACCCCGCGCACCCAGACCCTCCCGACGCTGATCTGGCCCCAGGTCCGGACCAACGTCACCCCGGTCGTCGCCGCCGCCTCCGGCGTGACGATCCTGGTCACCGTCGGCGTCCTGCTGATCGCCAATCGCCTGATGGACCTCCGCAAGATGGTCGGCGCGTGGCAATCCGAGTGAGCCCCAGCAACCTTCGGGTGGCGCTCGAGGCCCGCGTCGCGCGCCACCCGGATCGCGCGGCCGTTCGCTTCGGCGACACGATCCAGACCTTCGCCGAGCTAGACGGAGCAAT
>JACCZL010000964.1 GCA_013695975.1 Chloroflexota bacterium | reverse complement strand
CGTCCCGGCCGCTCCGGGCGGGACGCCCGCGCTCCCAGCGGATGCCCCAGAGCGATCATCCAAAGGCATCACGACTGACGGGCATCCTTACGATTCCTGAATGGTGATGCTCTCGATGCGCGGCATGTCGATCGGCTTGGAGTTCTCGCCGCCCGGGCCGCGCTGCACCGGCACGGTGGCGATCTTGTCCAGGATCTCCATGCCGTCGGTCAGCTTGCCGAAGATGGTGTAGTTCTTCGGTAGGCTCGTCGCGCCCTGGCCCTGGCAAATGAAGAACTGGCTGCCCTGGGTGTTCGGGCCGGCATTCGCCATGGCGAGGGTGCCCTTCTCGTAGCGGAAGGGCGTATTCAGCTCGTCGCCGAAGCGGTAGCCGGGTCCTCCGGTCCCGGTACCGGTCGGATCGCCGGTTTGGACCATGAAGTCGCGGATGATGCGGTGGAAGGGGACCCCGCTGTAGAAGCCCTCTCGGGCCAGGAAGACGAAGTTGTTGACCGTGTTGGGGGCCTCCTTCGCGTAGAGCTGGGCCTTCATGTCGCCCAGCGTCGTGGTGATGGTCGCCGAATATTGCTTGTTCGGATCAACCTGCATCGCCGGCGCCGCTGACCATTGCTTGGGCCGTTGGGGCGTGGGCGTCGGCTGGGCGCCGCCGAGCGAGGCGCAGGCCGCTCCGAAGACCGCGGCCAGCGCCGCCGGGAACAATAGCATGAGAATCCTCCGCACGTACTTCCTCTTCCAGGGCCTGTTGTGGGGCTCTGATCCCGGACCTCGTTCGCTTCGCGCTTTCCCGCGAGCATCTCGCGGACCGTCTCGCGAGCCTTCTCGGTGAGCACGGTCATGCGCGGCCGGTACTCCCTGGCACGGATCGTGAATTCGGGGCCGCGGTGTCAAGGACGCCTCACCATCTTAGCACCGAGCCCCCGGGCTTGGTACAATAAGCGTGGTGGTCGGGTGAGAGCACGACGCCGAGGGCATAGATCAGGAATCGAGGGTGATGGTATGCCTCCGAGTGACCAGAGCAAGGAGTCCGTGTTGAGTCTCGCCGAAGGTGGCGTCAGCAACAGCCTGAAGTCCTACTCGCCGACCCAGCTCTTCTTCCTGATGCGGCTGTCGTATCTGCACCGGCAGCGGCGCGAGTGCATCAACGTCCTCGACGAGGGAGACTGGCGGATGCGCCTGCTGAACAAGGCTCTCTACTCCACGTTCCAGGATTGCGGGACGGCCGGCGTCGGGGACGAAGCAAAGCTTCTCCTCGAGCAGCAACAGGCAAACTAGCCCCCCCGCCCCCCCGCCCGACCGATGGCGAGGCAGTCGGTCGGTAGCCTTGCGTCTGCTCCGACCGTCGGGTGAACATTAGCCACCATGGAACAGCTTCTCCGCTTCCAATGGTGGGACACCGGCGCCTGGTTGGTTCTGGTCGAGAATCTTGGCCCGCCGCTGGCACGGGCGCTGTTCCTGGGCGTTCTCACCTGGTCCCTTGCCCGCGCCGCTCGGACCTCGCTCGACCGCGCGATCCGACCCACGGGCGCCGACGCCAACCTCCGCCTGCTGGCTGACCGCACGATCTACCTGCTCGTCCTCGCGGTCGGAGCCATCACGATCCTGGACACCTTCGGTGTGCCGCTCAGCACGGTCGTCACGCTGCTGGGTGTCGTTGGCATCGGCATCGGTCTGGCTCTCCAGGACATTCTGAAGAGCTTCTTCGCTGGCGTCTACTTGCTCTTTGAGCGACCGTTTCGGATCGGCGAGGAAGTCTCGGTGAAAGAGTATCGTGGCGTCGTCGAGACGATCGGCGTCCGGACGACGACCCTCCGCACCCCTGACAACGTCGTGGTCCTGGTCCCCAATGCGCTGGTGCTGACCGAGGTGGTCGCCAATCGGACGCATGAGCGTCGGGCGGATGCGCCACCCGCGGACGGCCAGGCCAGCCCCGTAGCCCTCAGACCGTCCCCGAGCCCCACGCCAGAGGAACGGCCGGAGCTGACCGGCGCCATGCTCAAGCTCTCGCTCCTTCCGCGCTCATTCGCGGAGGGTGCCCGCGTTCAGCTCCGCCGGCTCTGGCTCTGGTCCTGATGGACGAGCGCCATGACGACCTCTCGACCAGTGCAGCAACGCCGAGCGCCGTGGCGCCGTCCGGGGTGGGTGACCGCGCGGGTCGTTTGCCCACGCTCTCGGTCGTCATCCCCGCCCTCAACGAGGAACGCGGGATCGACGAGATCTTGCAGCGCGTCCTGGCTCAGCGAGACCAGCTTGCGCGGGCCGGTGTGCCCGGCCTCGAAGTGGTCGTCGTCGACGACGGCTCGAAGGACCGCACCGCCGAGCGCGTCCTGACCTACCCCCAGGTCACGCTGATCCGCCACCCGACCAATCTTGGATACGGCGCGGCGCTCAAGACGGGCTTCCGGGCGGCGAGTGGCGACCTGCTGGCGTTCCTGGACGCGGACGGAACCTATCCGCCCGAGTCGTTCGCGACGCTCTGCCGCGCCCAACGCGAGCACGACGCCGACCTGGTGATCGGCTCGCGCATGCTCGGGCGCGACAGC
>JACCZL010000943.1 GCA_013695975.1 Chloroflexota bacterium | reverse complement strand
GACGCCAAGCGTCAGGGCGCGTCGGAGAAACCGACGCCGAGAGATCGGTGTTGATGCTGGATACGCTGACACAATGCCTCCCTGTGGGGACGTGACGCCGGCACGGGGTGCCACCCCATCGACGGCAGCGATTCGGTCCACTATACACCGGGTGGCGAGGGTGGTCTACCGGTGATGAGGTAGGACCAAATATTTCGGGACGGCATGCCCACATCTGTACCGCGACCGTAAGGGAGCGGCCCGGTAGGGGTGGTTCTCGAACCGCCCCTACGAACGGTCGCGGTACGGATACGGAGCGATTTGCTATGCTCGCGGAGCGGGGGAGGTCGGATGACGATCCAGCCGGGCGACGACCGAGAGGTTCGGGTGGGCGTGGACATCGGCGGGACGTTCACCGATGTCGTCCTGCTGGCGGGGGACGGCACGGTCGTGACCCGCAAGCTGTTGACGACCCCGGACGACTACGGGCGGGCCGTCGTCGGCGGCATCGGCGGGCTGCTCGACCAGCTCGGACTCGAGACCGAGCGGCTGGGCGAGATCGTGCACGGTACGACCGTGGCGACCAACGCCGTGCTCGAGCAGAAGGGGGCTCCGACCGGGCTGCTGACGACGCGGGGGTTCCGCGACGTCCTGGAGCTCCGCCGCATCCGTAGCCCCGAGCTCTACAACCTCTTCTACGAGAAGCCGCGCCCACTGGTTTCCCGCCGGCACCGCCTGGAAGTGGATGAGCGGATCGACCACTCCGGCGCCGTCGTTCGGGCCCTCGACCTCGAGAGCGCCGAGCGGGCGCTCGCCCGGCTGCGGGACGAGGGGATCCGGTCGATCGCGGTGACGTTCATCAATGCCTACGCCAATCCGGCCCATGAGCGGGCGGTCGGCGAGCTGGCCCTAGCGCGCTTCCCCGAGCTCCAGGTGTCGCTCTCGTCCGACGTCCTGCCCGAGATCCGCGAGTACGAGCGGACCTCGACGACCGTCATCAACGCCTACCTGATGCCGGTCGTGCGGCGGTATCTGCAGGACCTGGTGGACGAGCTGGAGCGAGTCCGAATCCGCGCCCCGCTGCTGATCATGCAGTCGAACGGGGGGATCATGCCGGCCCGCGCCGCCCAGGAGCGGCCGATCCACATCATCGAGAGTGGTCCAGCCGCGGGGGTGATCGCCTCGGCGTTCCTGGCCAGCCAGCTCGACCTGCCGAACGTCCTCACGTTCGACATGGGCGGCACGACCGCCAAGGCGTCGATCATCGAGGACGGCGCCCTGAGCCAGACGCCGGAGTACGAGGTCGGCGGCGGGATCAGCCTGACCAGCCGCCTGATCAAGGGTGGCGGCTACGCCCTGCGGACGCCGGTCATCGACATCGCTGAGGTCGGGGCCGGCGGTGGGAGCATCGTCTGGGTGGATCGGGGCGGGGCTCTCCAGGTCGGGCCACACTCGGCGGGAGCCGCGCCGGGCCCGGTCTGCTACGGGGCCGGTGGGACCGAGCCGACCGTCAGCGACGCCAACCTCGCGCTCGGCTACCTGAGCCCCGCCGGCCTGGTCGGCGGTGACCTGCCGCTGGACGCCGACGCCGCGCGGCGGGCCCTGCGGGAGCACGTGGCCGAGCCGCTCGGGATCGGGCTGCTCGAAGCAGCCTACGGTATCCACCTGGTGGCGAACGCCAACATGATCCGCGCGGTGCGAGCCGTCTCGAGCCAGCGCGGGCGCGATCCGCGCGGCTTCGCCCTGTTCGCCTTCGGCGGCAGCGGCCCGGTCCATGCCGTCGAGCTGGCCCGCTCGCTCGACATGCGCCGGGTCATCGTCCCCCGCTCGCCCGGCCTCTTCTCGGCCTTCGGCCTGCTCTTCGCCGAGGTCGAGCACCACTACGTGCGGACCTTCTTCCGCAAGACTGAGGCGCTCGACCCAGCCGAGCTGGACCAGGTGATCGCCGAGCTGGAGGGCGAGGCCCGCGAGACGCTGGCCGCCGAAGGCTATCGTGGCGACCGGGTCGCGCTCAAGCGTCAGGCCGACCTGCGCTACGCCGGCCAGTCCTGGGAGCTGACGGTGCCACTGGAGGACGG
>JACCZL010000942.1 GCA_013695975.1 Chloroflexota bacterium | reverse complement strand
CCAGCGCCAGCCTGATGCCGAACCTCGCGGCGGCTGAGGACGCGCTCGCTCAGGCTGCCGAGTGTCCGCGCCTCGGCCTTGGCCTGCACCTGACCTTGACGGCCGGCCGACCGCTCTCTCCGCCTGAAATGGTCCCCACGCTGGTCGATCGGTCGGACCGCTTTCCGATTCTGGGCGAGATGCTCGCGCGGCTCTCGTTGGGGCGAGTTCGACGGGTCGATCTCGAGCGCGAAATGGAAACGCAGATCGTCTGGTTGCTCGACCGAAGGGTCCCGCTCGATCATCTCGACGCGCACCACCATATCCACGTCCACCCCCGAGTAGCCGAATTGACGCTCGACCTGGCGACCCGCTACGGAATTCCTTACGTCCGCTGTCCCGACGAGGGCCTGTCGTGGCCCGCCCCCAGAGAGGCGCACACCCGCGACCTGGTACGCGCGGCCACGATCTGGCTCTTTGCTCGCCGCCTGCGTTCCCGCCTCGGACCCAGCGTTCGGGCGGCTCGCCACTTTCGCGGGATCGTGCTGGGGGCCGGCTTCACGTCGTCCGCGCTGGTGCGGGCATTGAGCCGTCTCCGACCGGGATTGAGCGAGCTGATGACACACCCCGGCTATCCCGACGCGGAGCTGGCCCGGATGACCGTCTACGCGGAGGGGCGCAACCGCGAGCTGGCGGCGCTGACGGCACCCGGCGCCCGCTCCCTCGTCGAGGCTACTCGGATCCACTTGACCACCTTCCGCGAGCAGGCTGACGCCGGGTCGTATACTCTCTAGATGCGCATCCGGACCCGCCTTTTCGCCTCATTCCGGGAAGCCGTGGGCCAGGGCGAGCTTTCACTCGACGCGCCTGATGGGGCCACGGTCGGACAGGCGGTAGAGCAGCTTCGCGCCAGCTATCCGGGCCTCGGTCCCGCCGTGCAGCAGGCCATGCTGGCAGTCAACCAGGAGTACGTCGGGCCGGACTTTCGGCTCCACGATGGCGACGAGCTGGCCCTGATCCCACCAGTCAGCGGGGGCTGACCCGTCGGGGGCGGCCATAGGTTAGCGGAACTGGGCGGCGGTCAGCTCGAGCGCTTCGATGTCTGGGGCGTAGATCACGAGCACACGGTCGCCCGTCTTCAGGAGCTGGATCGGACCGTTGGGGGTGGACCAGCGGACCCGGGACGGCTCGTCGAGCGTCAGGCGCTGGCCTGGTCCGAAGCGGGTGGCGACGGTCGGGGCGTAGGCGTTGTAGAACTCCGCCGCGTCGGCCTCGGTGTCCCAGAGGGTGTTGAGGACGATGATCAGTCGGCCGTCGGCGTCCTCGAGCATGGCGTACCGGTCGCCACCCCAGCCGGCCGCCGCGTCATCCGCCGCGCCTGGGGCGAACTGCCCGATTAAGGCCCGCAGGTCCAGCTCGCCCATCACGTCGGTTCTGAGCATTCGCCAGGTTGCGCCGAGGCCCTCCGCGAGAGGGGGCATCGACACCGAGCGTGGCGCCTCGCGCGCGAGGTACTTTTCAGGGTGGATGACTTGTTCCGTAGACCGAGGCGGCTCGCGAAAGGCCCCATTCACCGCTTCGAAGCCGCCGTCGCGGTACAAGCTCGAAGCAAACCGACCTCCTTCCAAGTATGGAAAGGAGAATGACTCTCGGAGCGCAAGTGGCAGTCTGGCTCGCCTGGCTTCGGCCTCGGAGCGGTCCCTTCCGAGCAATGCTGCCTTCTCCTCGGGACTCAGGAACTCGCGTCCCCACACGAGCATCGTCAAGGTCGCATCGCCCTCGATGACGGCCCTGAGCGCGGTATAGCGGTCCGAGTCATCCTCGGGGGTTGCCACGGTCAAGGCGGTGAGGTCGAAATGCTGGTCCTGGAGGGCGTGGGTGAACTCGTGTGCTACGGTGATCTTGTCGTCACCAGTCAGCTTCGGCGCGCTCGATACGAGAAACATCTTCTTCTCGCGACGACTGTAGAAGCCGGCCACCCCATCGCCGAGAGCATCCGGCACGGCCGACCGCAGGTCGAAATCAACGCTCAGCAGACCGAGCGCGACCAGAAATTTCTGGCCGATGAGCAGCTCTCGAATGCCCTCACGATCTTCATAGGCCGCGGAAAGTCTCCGGCGGAAGGCATCGCGGTCCACGATCTCGAAGGGCACGTCGCCACGCGGCTCAAGGCCCCGTACTTGCGCCGTCTGGCGCCGGATGTCGTCAAGGTCGCTCGCTGTGTCCGCGGCGACGGGCGGTGCGGCCGTGCCGGCGATGAGGAGGGCGAGCCCCAGAGCGGCGGCTCGCCCAAGGCGTGAGGTGGTCATTGATCTCTCCCGAGGTAAGACTGACCGCGGCGGACGAAGGTCCACCGATGCGGGTGGGGTGAGGGAATGGCGCTCACCCCTGACGACCTGAGCGGCCGCGGAACGAGGAGCGTCCGCCGTCAGCGCGGGCGCCGGCCTGCCCGTTGGCGCCTTCGTCCCCGCGTCGGCGCGTCGGTATCAGGAGCGCCACAACC
>JACCZL010000939.1 GCA_013695975.1 Chloroflexota bacterium | reverse complement strand
TGGAGAAGAGCACGGTCAGCCGCCTGGTCGGCGGGCTGGAGCAGCGAGGCTGGCTCACGCGGAGGCGAGATGGGGAGGACGGCCGGGCCGTTCGGCTCCGCTTGACCGAGGACGGGCGGCGGGCATCCGGGCAGCTCGCGGCGGCGCGGGCGGAGAAGTTTGCCCGCCTGGCGGACCGCATCCCGTCGGAAGAGTACGCAGCGGTGCAGCGGGCGCTCGAAATCCTCGTGCGCGCGCTCGACAACGAGGAAAGGGACGACGATGACACGACGCATCTGGACGGGCGGGCTGGCGCTGCTGGCCACTGCGGCGCTGGCGGCGCAGTTCGGGACCCGGCCCGCGACGCTGAGCGCCCAGACGAGCGGCACCCAGACGCCGAGCCCGTACGCGGGTCAGCAGGAGTCGTCGGTGCGCGGGCTGACCGAGGCGGAGGTCGCCGCCTTCCGAGCCGGCCGTGGGATGGGGCTAGCCCGCCCCGGCGAGATCAACGGCTACCCGGGCCCGATGCACGTCCTGGAGCTGGCCGAAGACCTGGCACTGAACGATGAGCAGCGAGCGACCATGCAGGCGCTGGTCGACCAGATGAAGGCCGAGGCGGTCCCGCTAGGCGAGCGGTTCCTGGCTCGCTACGCCGCCCTGGAGGGCGCCTTCAGAGATGGTGAGATCACCGCGGAGAGCCTGCAGCAGCACGCCGTAGCGATCGGGCAGGTCGAGGGCGCGCTGCGGGCGACGCACCTCAAGTACCATCTGCTGACCAAGCCGTTGCTCACGGATGCGCAACTGGCCGCTTACGCGCACCTGCGCGGCTACACGGCCAACCCGGCAACCGAGCCGGCGGCGCCTCGGCACATGCCAGGCGGGCACGGGGCGAACTAGAACTGGCTCGCCGGCTGAGTGCCGAATCCCTCGAGCTGGCAGAAGAGCTGGGTGATTACTCTTGCACCGCTCATGGGCTCGTGGGCCTGACATTCCTCGCCATTGAGGTCGACCAGGCAGAGCGCGCGACGCGCCGGCTGGGGGTGGTCGATCGGCTGCACGAGCTGAGGGGAACCCCTGTACTATTATCCGCCCGGTGCCGACTCGAGGCTCGTGACCACGCGCGCCAGACTCGGGACCGAGGCCTTCACGGCGGCCTCGGCCGAGGGACGGACGATGGGACTCGAAGAAACCGTCGCAGACGCCCCGGGCAAGCGAGACGTCGTGAGCTGACCGAACGCGCTGGTGTGGACCGCCGGAGGGCAGATGAACACCGGGACATTGCCGCCCAACATCGATCCCCAGGAGCTCCGCGCGGCCGTTCGTGGCCGCTACTCCGCCGTGGCTTCCGCGCCCGATGGACCGTACTCATTTCGCGTCGGCCGGGCCTTCGCCGAGGCGCTCGGCTACCCACCGGCACTGCTCGAGGCGATGCCCCCGGGTGCAACCGACGCGTTCACCGGCGTCGCCACGCCGGTCTTGCAGGCAGACCTCCGCCCCGGCGAGGCGGTCCTCGATCTCGGCTGTGGCGGCGGCCTCGATCTGATCATTGCCGCCGAGGCGGTCGGCCAAACCGGCCGAGCGATCGGTATCGACATGGCCGAACCGATGGTCGCTCGGGCCGGCGCCAACCTGCGGGCGCTCAGGCTGGAGCAGGCCGAGGCCGTGGTGGGCGTCGCCGAAACCCTGCCCCTTCCGGACGCCGCTGTCGACTGCGTCGTCGCCAACGGCATCCTGAACCTGGCGCCGGACAAGTCGGCGGTGCTGGCCGAGGTGGCGCGCGTCCTCCACCGCGGCGGGCGCTTCATCCTGGCCGAGACGACCCTCCGCCACGAGCTGCCGCCGGGCGAGGTTCAGGGCCTGGAGGACTGGTTCCGCTGAATTGGCGGCGCCCTACCGGAAGCGTCGCTTCTGGCCACGATCCGCGCGGCGGGGCTCGAGCCGACTGTGCCCTGGCGCGGCCGCAACGCCCGCACCGGCGCGGAAGCATCCCAGGTCTCGCTGATCCGGGCCCATCGTTTCTAAGCGGTCTCCGGTGATGTGCCATCGGGCCGGTGGGCAGATCTGACCGCCCTGGAGGGCTAGCGAGAGGATGCCAGCTATGGTTAAGCTCCACACGGATGCGAGGCCCGAGCTGAGCAGCAACACCGGCCGGCACAACTTGCCCATGCAGCGCGCCCCGCTCATCGGGCGTGAGTCCGAGTTGAACGCCGCCCAAGGCCTCCTGCTCCGCGACGACGTGGGCCTGCTCACGCTCACCGGAGCGGCGGGCACCGGGAAGACCCGTCTTGCCCTCCAACTGGCGGCGGATGTGCTGGCACACTTCGCGGACGGGGCGTTCTTCGTCGCACTGGCCCCGATCAGCGATCCCACCCTCATCGCCGCTGCCATCATCCAGACGCTCGGGCTCCAGGACGTCGGCGGCCGTCCGCCGGGTGAGATCCTCGCGGACCACTTGCGCGACCGACAGATGCTGCTGGTGCTCGACAACTTCGAACACGTCCTCGAGGCGCGGGCCCTGGTGACGGACCTCCTGGCGAGTTCACCCCGACTCAAGATCCTGGTCACCACCCGCGCCCCGCTGCATCTGCAGGGCGAGCACGAGTTTCCGGTGAAGCCCCTGGCGCTGCCGGACCTGCGACGCCTGCCGTCGGTCGACGACCTGGCGCGCTACGCTGCTGTCGCCCTGTTCATCCGGCAGGCATCGGCCGTCAATCCGGACTTCGCTTTGACCGACGGGAACGCCGCCGCGGTCGCAGAGATCTGTCACCGCCTGGACGGCCTGCCGCTGGCGATCGAGCTGGCGGCGGCCCGAGTCAAGCTCCTGTCCCCGCGGGCCATGCTCGGGCGACTGGAACGCCGACTGCCGTTGCTCGTCGGGGGGGCCCGCGACCTGCCGGCCCGACACCAAACCCTGCGTGGGGCGATCGACTGGAGCCATGAACTCCTGGACGAGGGGCAGCGGCGGCTGTTCCGTCGGCTCGCCGTGTTCGTCGGCGGCTGCACGCTCGAGGCGGCAGAAGCGGTCTGCCGCGGAGCCGGCGACCTGGGGCTGGATCTCCTCGAGGGGATAGGCGCGTTGGTGGACAGGAGCCTGCTGCGGCAGGAGGAGCAGGCGGACGATGAGCCACGATTCCTGATGCTGGAGACGATCCGCGAGTACGCTCTCGAGCGCCTGGAGGCGAGCGGGGAGGCCGCGGACGTGCGGCGACGGCACGCCGCGTATTACCTGACACTGGCCGAGGCGGCGGCGGAGAAAGTCCTCGCCAGCCCGGATCGAGGTGCATGGCTGGACCGATTGGGATGGGACCAGGAGAACCTACGGGCGGCGATGGCCTGGAGCCAGACGGAAATCGGCGCCGGCGAGATCGAGTTGCGCCTGGCCGGCGCCCTGTTCTGGCCCTGGCGTCTGCGCGGGCAGCTCGGCGAGGCGCGCGGATGGCTCGAGCGTGCGC
>JACCZL010000914.1 GCA_013695975.1 Chloroflexota bacterium | reverse complement strand
GCCCTCGCCGCGGCCGCGGCGAGGGCGCGCTCCAGAATGAGCTCCTCGAGACTGAGTCCGGCCCCGAAACGGAGCGTGTTCGAGCAGAGACCGCCGATCGAGCGCGCGGCGATATCGATCAAGTAGGGTCCGGCCCCTTCCTCACCGTGGCGCAGCTCGGCGTGGATCGGTCCCTCGCGCAAGCCCAGCGCGGCGGCCGCGCGCCCCACCGTGGCCGCGATCGCCTCTTGATCGGCGAGGGGGAGGCGCGACGGCGTCACGTAGAGCGTCTCCTCGAAGAACGGGCCGTCGAGCGGGTCCGGCTTGTCGAACAGCGCCAGGACGTGCAGTCGACCGTCGGCGAGCAGGCCCTCGAGCGCGACCTCGGGTCCTGGCACGAACGCCTCGACCAGCAGGTGACGCTGCGCCCCGCCGTCCGCCTCGAGAAGCGCCGCGATCCGCTCGAAGGCGGCGACGAACTGTGCGGGATCGTCGGCGCGGATCACACCGCGACTACCGGCCAGGGCCACCGGCTTGAGCACGCAGGGATAGCGCGTCCGTCGCGCCGCGCTGGCAGGGTCCTGGTCGATACGAAGACGCTGAAACTGGGGCGAGGGCAGGCCGGCGTCGGCAAGGCGGCACCGCATCTTGTACTTGTCGTGGGCGGCGCGGACCGAGGCGACCGAGTTGTGGGGGAGCCCGAGTCTGGCGGCGGCGGCAGCCGCGACCACCGTCGTGTCGTCGTCGACGCCGATCACCGCATCGAACGGCTGCTCCCTGGCAACCTCGGCGACCTTTTGCGCAGCTCGGTCCGGACGGCGGAAGTCAAGCGTCAGCGTGGTGTTGCGGGCCCTCGACGCCAGCGCCTGGCGCCGTTCCGACCCGACCACCACCTCGACGCCGAGCCGTCGGGCGGCTTCGATAAACGCCTTGGCCCGATAGGTTCGGGTCGCCATCAGGAGCAGTACACGCGCCATTCCTAGACGGACGCCTCCGCCTGGATCATCGGACCGAACTGGTCCGTGGTGGGCTCCGCTCAACAAAACCAGGGCTCGGTGAGCCGTGGCACCGCTCGGGGCGGCCGCCCGCTCGCGACCCCGGGCGCAACGGATCTGCCGACCGCGGCGGACGCCAGCTCGTGGATACGGGTGAAAACCGACTCGGGGTCGGCCGATTCGCGCGCGCCCCGCTCGACCACCGCCGCTACCCTTTCCTGGAGCCGATCGACGCGCGGATCCGGATGCTGCCACCCGTGGGAGAACGTCGTCGGATTGAACGGCCCCAGGAACGGATCCATCGCCGGCGTCCCGATCAGGCTCGAACCGCGGGGGACGAGCAAGCGGATCACGAGCTGGACCGGATCGACGTGACGGACCAGGTCGCGCTGCAGGATGAACTCGACCAACTCGAGGTAGTCGATGAGCGTCGTCCAAGGGGTAAAGGCGACGAAGGTGGGGCGCAGGGGAATGCCGGCGGCGTCGGCGATCGCCAGGGCGGTGTCGACGTCGGCCGCGGTGTGACCCTTCTGGAAGTTGGCGAGGATGTGGTCGTGGACCGCCTCGACCGCGGACACGATGAACAAGCAGCCGGCCGCCGCCAGGGTAGGGATGTGCGGCCGGTGCTCGAGGATGTGCTCGACCTTGATGGTCGCGTCGAATGTCAGCCTGGGAAACGCTTCGTGCATCGCCTCAACGATCCGCAAGGAGTGGCGAATGCCGTTGAAGAAGTCGGGATCGCCGAAGGTGATGTGCTCAGCCCCCATCTGGACGAGCTGGCCGATGTCTTGCAGAACGACGTCCGCGCCGACGACGCGCAGGCGACCGTTGTAGACCGGCGTGATCGGGCAGTGCAGGCAGCGATGGGCGCAGCCGCGGCTGGCCTCGACGTAGCCGACCAGCTTTTGCTGGCCGGCGCCGGTGTCGACGCGGGCGTAGCGCTCGAGTGGGGGCAGCAAGTCCCGCCGCGGGAGCTCGAACACCTGTCGACCAAGAAAGGTCCCCCCGTCGCTTCCGGAGGCGCGCACACCGTCCAGGGTGGCGGTCCGCGAAGCGCCGTTCGCCGAGAGGGCACAGGCGAGCCGAACGAGCGGCTCCTCGAACTCGCCGCCGATCGCGCTGTCCGCCGAGGCGCCGATGAGGACGTCGGCGTGGAGCGACGCGTATAGGCCGTAGAAGGCGATGTGGCAGCCGGGATTGAGCGCGCGGACCCGCTCGGCCACGCGCGCGCCGAGTCGCGTCGCGGTGTGCATCGGGACCGAGATCCCGACGAGCGTGGCCTCCCGAACGAGCGTCTCGTCGAGCGGCTCGACACTCAGATCTTGGCAGCGGACATCGAAGCCGGCCGCGATGAGATGGGCGGCCGGTCTGGCGACGGCGAGCGGCTGATGCCCCAGCTCATAGGTCGAAAGGAGGAGGACGTTCACGGCTACGATCAGGGCCCCTCGGACGTGCCCACGCGCGCCGCCGACACCGTGGCCGGAGTCGGGAACTGCGCCTTGCGCCCCGCGTGGAAGTCGGCGAGGGCGGCGTTGGCCTGGTTGAGCGGGCCGAGTCGGGCGACGAGGGCGTGAAGGCGCGGACCGGGAATCACGACGACGGTGCGATCCTCCGGCACCTCCACATAGGTCCGCGCGCCGATGCACCCGAGGCTGAGCGTCACCTCGGCGCTGGTGGCCGCGCGGGCAACGGCGGCGCAGGCGGGCCGCCCCATCGCGGTCAGCCCACCGCTCTCCCGCAGTGTCACCAGGTCGCCCGCCTCGGCCAGGAGCATCGCCTGGCGTGGCGTGGCGATCGCCAGCACCAGGTCGGGCTCGACCGGAAACCGGGCCAGCGGTCCGTAGAGAACCCCGCGCTGGCCCCTCTGGACGCTCGGGAGGTGAGGGACCTCGGCCACCCCGAAATAGCCTAGCTCGACCATCGTTCCGACGAGCTGCTGGGCGGCCGACTGATGCTCAGCCGGCAGCTCGAAGCCCATCGTCATGGCCCCGATCGGACACTCGTAGTGGCGTTCGGCTGGGGCGTAGAAGAGCGAGGTCTCGGCCAACCGCCAGAACGTGCAGGCCGAGGGGACGGCATCGCTCGCGGTTGCCAGGCCGGCCGGCGCCGCTTCCAGAAACGCCAGGGCGACGGGCGCTCGACCCAGACCCAGCTCGCCGACCAGGACCCGCGCATGCGCTTCGTTGGCGATCGGCCCAGCTAATGTACTCATTGCCACTCCCAGGCGCTCACCTAGCAGCGCCCACCTACAGTCTACTCCCGCTGGAGCCGGGCTGGCCCCACATTGACACCCGATTGACGTGATGCTATTCTGTATCTAGCGTATCGAAACCGACGCATATCGTGCTCTAGCATCGCGGGTGGCAGTGGCGTGTACGGGCCGGGCCTCGTCACTCGATCAATCGCGGCGGAGGATCATCGTGACCACTGCGCTGAGGACAGAGGACTCGACTCGGCAGCATCTCGCGTCCGGCAAGCTCGTCGAAGGGCTCGAGCACATGTCCCCGACCTATCTCGAGGGCATGCGGCGCATCCTGACCGTCTCGGCCGACACCGAGCTGATCAGCGCGCCGGCCTACTATCGAGCGGCGCAGGACGCCCCCAGCTTGAACGCCTTCGGCTCGGCGATCTCGATCGTCCAGGACGAGCTGGCCCACGCCCACATCGCCTACCGCCTGCTCGAGGATCTCGGGATGGAGAAGGACTGGCTGATTTACGAGCGGCCGGCCAAGCAGTGGAAGTACCCGTATGCCTTCGACGTCCCTCTGGTC
>JACCZL010000880.1 GCA_013695975.1 Chloroflexota bacterium | reverse complement strand
GGTGAGGCGATCGCCGTCGTCGCTGTTCTGACCGCGGTCAGCGGCGTCTGGGTCGCTGTAACGGGTTGGTCAGCCGGGGATGCCCGACTATCGGCGGGACCGATGCCAGACATCGGCACGCGCGCCTAGGCAGCAGGATCTGACGGCGCTACGCTCCGGCCGGTAGATGGCAGTCCAGCCGAGCATGTTGGGGCCACGCTTGCTCTCGCCCTGACCGCGCATGTCGAGCAGGAGCACGCCGTACCCGTGACGGATCAGCATGCGGGCATGGTCGAGAGGCCCGCAGCGACGGCGGCGCGAGTCCGACCTCTTGCGTGAGCGCCAGAGGATCAGACCGCCAAGCCGAAGAGCACGAGGCCGAGCAAGAGGAGAAGGCCTGTGTAGTCATGTCCCTCCAACCCAGCGCCCGCGGCCTCGGCGACCGCCAGCCCGCCATACGTGAAGGCGACCACGCCGAGCACGAGCGCGCACGAGGCCTGCGCTCCCGGTCGTGCGCGGTTGAAGAAGACGGCGGCCGCGGCGCCGAAAGCGATCGGAATCAAGACGGTCAGGTGATCCCCGGCCCGACGAGGCGCGGCTTCGTCCCGGCCGGGGGAATCCGCGCCACGCCGTCCTCGCTGCCTTCGGCGAAATGCCCTAGCGGTGACCGCTCCTCGTGGTCGGGCCATTCCGGCGAGGTAGCCCCGCTCTCGCCGGTCGGATGGGCCTCGCAAGGAGAGCCCATCTACGCATATGCGCCGGCGATGAGGTGATCGGTCCTGCGACGGAGCCGAAAGGCGCCTGAGCCCTGGGGCAGCAACGAGTCGAGGCAGGGCCTCGAGACGCAGATTCGCCCGGCGACACGAGCTAGACCTGCGACCGCCGCTCCATGTAGGGCAGAATGCCGCCGTACGGACATCGCTACGAGAGGGGACAGATGTACAGGCTGGTTACTCTGATTGCAGCGGTGTTGGTCGTCGCGGGCTTGGCGGTTGGGGTAGGCGCGGCTGGGCCCAAGGACGAGATACTGAAGGACTCGCAGCACTTCTTCGAGCAGTCGCAGAAGACTTTTCAGGGCGGCGTCAAGGCCGGGTCGGCGCTCAACATCGAGGTCGTCGGCCACAATGATCTCGGCGGCAGGGGCTTCAACGCCGACGTCTGGTACCACGACGGCTACGCCTACGTCGGGCACTGGGGGTTCGCCGACTGGGCGACCGGCAACGACCGCTTCTGCCCGAGCGGCGATCGGCGCGGTGTTGCCGTGGTCGACGTGACCCCGCCCGAGACCCCTAGGCACGTGGCGACGCTCCTGAACCCCGAGGGCACATCGGCCGAGGACGTCGTCGTCTACACGGCCGAGGGCGGCCCGCTCGACGACCACAAGATCGCAGTGGCCGCTATCCAATGGTGCGGCGGCTCGCGCTACGCTGAGGAGGCGGTCCGGGGACTGATGCTTTGGGACGTCACGGACGCGACCGCCCCGGTGCAACTCGGGTTCCTCGACACCGGCTGCTGCACTCGCGGCGTCCATGAATTCGAGGTCGAGCGCCACGTGAATGGCCACACCTACGCCTACGCGACCGTCCCGACGAGCCGCTACCCCGACCCTGAGACCGGGAGCGGCTACCGTGACGAGAACGGCGAGGGCGACTTCCGCCTGATCGATATCACCGACCCGCGGAACCCCGTGCAGGTGTCGGACTGGGGCGTCCAGGACATTGGCGGGCCGTTCAGCGCAGGGCAGGGGTGCGACGCGGACGCCAACTACGGCCATGGGGCCGAGCCATCAGAGGATGGGACATTGGTGTTTCTGTCCTACTGGGACAGCGGCTTCATCCGGCTCGACGTCTCGGATCCGTCAAACCCCGTCTTCACCGGCCGGACGGAATACGCCAGCGACGAGGACGGGGATGCGCACTCGTCGCAGTACGACGAGGCGCGACGGCTGCTGATCACCGCCGACGAGGATTTCTGCAAAACCTCGGGTGCCGGGATCGAAAAGAGCTTCGGGTACATGCGGATCTACGACTACTCGAACCCCGCCGGTCCAGTGCAGATCGGCGAATACCGGACGCCGAACTCGCTCGGCCCGAGCGACCAGGGGGCGGGTGACTATGTCATCCACAACAACTACCTCGTGGGCACCGATGTGTACGCCTCCTGGTACTCGGACGGCGTCCGCGTCATCGACACGAGCGACCCAACTCATCCGGTCGAGGTCGCGTACTTCGTGCCCCCGGCGACGCAGAACCCCGTGAAGCCATCCCAGCGCGGCGTACTGACGAACACGGCCCAAGTCTGGGGTGTCGTCGTAGACGAGACCACTGGGCTCATCTACGCAAGCGACATGAACTCCGGCCTCTGGATCTT
>JACCZL010000236.1 GCA_013695975.1 Chloroflexota bacterium | reverse complement strand
CGATCCGCGACCGCATCGGCTTCGAGCCCAAGATCCGCATCGACGCCAACATGAACTGGAGCGTCCCCGCCGCGATCAAGTGGATCCGGCAGCTCGAGCGCTTCGACCTCCAGTACGTGGAGCAGCCCGTACCCGACTTCGACCTCGAGGGCATGGCACAGGTGCGGCGCTCGGTGGCGGTGCCGATCGCCGCCGACGAGGCGTGCGGGGACGTCCGCTCGGTGCTCGCGCTCCTGAAAGCCGAGGCGTGCGACGTCTTCGTGGTCTACACCTCGGAGGCCGGCGGCCTGACACGGGCGCGCGAGATCGCGGCGATCGCCGACGCCGCGGGGAAGTGGTGCGCGATCGGAAGCTGGGCCGAGCTCGGCGTCGCCACGATGGCGAACGCGCACGTGGCGGCCTCCTCGTCGAACTTTCCGTTCGCGAGCGATACGCACCTGCCGCTGCAGGAGAGCGACGTCCTCAGCGAGCCGCTGGCGCTCGAGCGAGGCCGCATCGAGGTCGCGCGCGCACCCGGTCTCGGCGTGGCACTCGATCCGGAACAGGTCGCAACGCTGGCAGGACTCGAGGTGCGCGAGTCCGTTTTCTACGACGACGTCCACGGGGAAGCCCCGAGGATCGGTCAGATCCTCTAGGCGCAAGGGAAGGAGTACTGCAGATGGAAGACGATGCATTTCTGGACGGGCTGGTGGAGCAGGAGCTGACGCGGAGGCGGCTGCTTGAGCTTGGCGCGCTCGTCGGCGCCGGAGCGGCATTTGCCGGCGGGGTCGCGGGCTCCGCATTCGGCGGCGGCGGGGGAACGCCGAAGCGAGGAGGCAGGATCACGTGGGGCCTCGAGGCGGACCCGGTGCACATTGCCCCCTTCGGAGGGATCCTGACCTCGAACCACTGGGGCAAGGAGTTCATGTACGACTCGCTGCTCGAGTGGGACCGGAACCTGAACATCCGGCCCGCCCTCGCCGAGAAGTACGACGTCGTGAACAAGACGACGGTCGACTTCACGCTCAAGCGCGGGATCCGTTTCCACAACGGCAAGGAGTTCACGGCCGCCGACGCCAAGTACAGCTTCGAACTCCAGTCGAATCCGCCGGCACCGGGCAGCGTCGCCGTCCTGGGCCAGTTCCCGAAGATCGCGAACACGCAGGTGCTGAGCAAGTACAAGCTGCGGATCAACCTCAAGCAGCCCGACGCCACGCTCTTCGGGTACCTCGCCTGGAGCCGCTACTCGCCGATGGTGCCGGAGGGCATGTACCAGCAGCTCAACCCCGCCAGAGAGGGCATCGGCACCGGGCCGTTCCGGCTCGTCAACTACACGCCGAACGACCGCGTCGAGTACAACCGCTACCCCAACTTCTGGCGCAAGGGCCAGCCGTACCTCGACGGCCTGACGCTGAGGGTGCTCCCCGACGAGCAGGCCCGGATCGCGGCCCTCCGCGCCGGCGCCGTGGACGGGGCGAGTCTTCTCGTCGACTCGGCCCGTGCCTTCCGCGGCCAGAGCGGCTTCCAGGTGTTGCGAGGCAACACGGCTGCCTTCCGCGAGCTGCAGTTCACGCTCAAGGAGGGCAACCCGAAGCCGTGGTTCGACGGCCGCGTGCGGCGCGCGATCAACCATGCGCTCAACCGCGAAGAGATGATCCAACGGGTCTACGACGGCAACGGCGCCTACAGCGGACACGTTCCGCCTGGCTACGGCCCGTGGCCGCTCACGCAGCAGGAGCTGAGGACGAAGTACGAGAAGTTCGACCTGCCGCTGGCGAAGAAGCTCATGGCCCAAGCGAAGCAGGAGCGGGGCTTCTCGGTGACGATGACGACCTTCTCGACCCCGCCCGACTTCCCGGCGCTCGCGTCGGTGATCAAGCAGCAGCTCCAGCAGATCAACATCGAGGTCAACATCGAGGCCCAGGAGCCCGGCACCTTCGCGGCTCGCAACGGCACGGGCTCGTTCGACTGGGATCTCACGATGCGCGGCATGCGCGGCGACGTGAACGGCTACATGGCCGAGTTCAACCCCAGCGCGTCGATCTACAGCCGCTGGTACCCCGAGTACCGCAACCAGAAGATGTGGCGGCTCGTGGGCACCGGCCAGATCGAGCTCGACCAGAAGAAGCGCCTGGTCATCTACAAAGAGCTGCAGAAGTTGCTCCTGACGCAGGCTCTCGTTCAGGTGCCCCTGATCGCGGTGAGCAAGTTCCAGGTCATCCGGAATCCGGTCAAGAACATGTACGTCGCCTTCTCCGACTTCAACACCGGCCTTCGCTACGCC
>JACCZL010000874.1 GCA_013695975.1 Chloroflexota bacterium | reverse complement strand
GATCCGGAGTACCGGGCAAGGACTTTGTCACGTTCACGGTCCTGGATCGAGGCTGATCAACGATGCACCCGGCTGCCTCCCGATCGAGCCGAGCAGGGCGACCGATGCCGCGGCGAGCATCCTGAGTGGCGAATGTACTGATCACGGGCGGGGCCGGTTTCATCGGGGCGAACCTTGCCAACCGCCTGCTCAGCGACGGTCAGGACGTCACGATCCTCGACAGCCTGACCCGTCGCGGCGGCTCGAGGAACGTCGACTGGCTGCGCGACGTGCACGGCCCGAGGGGCTTCCGTCTGGTCCGCGCCGACCTGACCGACTTCAACGCCGTTCGTCGAGCGACGGACGGCGCGGAGCTGATCTATCACCTGGCCGGGCAGGTCGCGGTCACGACGTCAATTGCCGATCCGCGTGGCGATTTCGAGGACAACGCCCTTGGGACCTTCAACGTCCTGGAAGCGGCGCGGACCGTCGGCGCCGATCCGATCCTCCTGTACAGCAGCACCAACAAGGTGTACGGGAAGCTGGAGACGCTGGATGTGGTCGAGGAGTCGACCCGCTACCGCCACCCGATCCTCCCGCACGGCATCTCGGAGGCGCAGCCGCTCGACTTCCACTCGCCCTATGGCTGCTCCAAGGGCGCGGGGGACCAGTACGTCCGCGACTACCACCGCATCTACGGCCTGCGGACGGTCGTCCTTCGGCAGAGCTGCATCTATGGCCCGCGCCAGTTTGGCGTCGAAGACCAGGGCTGGGTCGCCTGGTTCGTCATCGCTGCCACGCTTGCCCGACCGATCAACATCTATGGCGACGGCAAGCAGGTGCGCGACCTGTTGTACGTCGAGGACTTGCTCGACGCCTACCAGGCCGCGGTCGACGGTATCGAGCGATCCGCGGGCCAGGTCTACAACGTCGGCGGCGGTTCGGGCAATACGCTGAGCATCTGGGCGGAGTTCGGTCCGCTTCTGGAAGAGCTGCTCGAGCGCCCGATCGAGGCGAGCCACGGGGCGTGGCGTCCGGGCGATCAGCCGGTTTACGTCTCGGACATTCGCAAGGTCGAGCGCGATCTCGGTTGGCGGCCCCAGACGTCGGTGCGCGAGGGGATCGAGCGCCTGGTTAGGTGGGTGCGCGACAACCGGGAGCTGTTCGGGGGATGAAGATCCTCTTTGGCCTGACGTATTATCGTCCACACCTCTCAGGTCTCACCGTGTACGTGCAGCGGCTCGCGGAGGCGCTCGCCGGGCGGGGCCATCGGGTTACCGTCCTCACCTCCCGATACGATTCCAGGCTGCCGCTGGAAGACACGATCCACGGGGTACAGGTCGTCCGGGTACCGGTCGCGTTCCGACTCAGCAAGGGAGCGGTGATGCCGGGCTACGGCGCCGCGGCGCTGCGACTGCTACGACAGCACGATATCGTCGCGAGCAACCTGCCGAACACCCCGATCGAGGCGGTCATGCTGCCACTACTGGCGCGGTTCGTGGTACCTCGGCCGATCACGATGACCTACCACTGCGACGTGCAACTGCCGCCCGGACCCTTCAATCGGGTGGTCGATCGAGTCGTCTTCGTCGGAGACACCATCTCGGCGGGGCTGGCCGACCGAGTCGTCGCCTACACCGAGGACTATGCTCGCCACAGTCGCCTCCTACGGCACTTTCCGAAGAAACGTGTCGTGATCCCGCCGCCGGTCGACATGCCCCCCGTGACCAGGAGCCAGATCGACGCCTTTCGACGACGCTATGCCCTCGGAGACCAGCGACTGGTCGGCTTCGTGGCCAGATTCGCCACCGAGAAAGGAGCTGAATACGCGCTGCGGGCGATCCCACGCATCCTCCGATCTGTCCCAGACGTCAAGATGCTCTTCGCCGGCGAGTATCGGCGGGTCCTGGGCGAGGAAGCATACTGGCAACGCCTCCAGCCACTGCTGCGCCAGCACGCACGTCAGTGGCAGTTCAGCGGCGTGCTCGATCCGAACGATCCTGCCCAGCTTCCGAGCTTCTACGCCGCGTGTGACGTGACCATCCTTCCGAGCATCAACATGACGGAGAGCTTTGGTCTCGTCCAGGTCGAGAGCATGCTCTGTGGGACGCCGGTGGTCGCCAGCGACCTGCCCGGAGTGCGTCAGCCGGTGCGACTGACCGGGATGGGGCGCATCGTCCCGATCAAGGATCCGGCGGCGCTGGCCGACGCCGTGGTCGAGGTGGTCCAGCATCGAGCACGATACGCGCGCCCGCGCGAGGCCATCAGCGCTCTGTACAGCGTCGAGCGCACTGCCGCCGAGTACGAGCGCCTTTTCGGCGAGGTGATCGCTCGAAGCCAACGACGCGGAGGGGCACGCGCGTGACGCTTGACGGGGCCGGTCGGGTGAGGGGGAGCAAGGACTACTTCAGTAGCCATCTCGAAGACATGGCGCCACATCGAGCCATTCTGCGGGCGGTCGAGTCGCGCTTCATGGGTGGAGTACCGCTCGTGCGACCAGTACTCGACGTTGGCGCCGGCGACGGCCATTTCGCGTCGATCGCCTACGACGAAGCGATCGATGTCGGAATCGACCCGATGGCCCGCGACCTGTTGGAGGCGGCGGCGCGCCGCCCGCGGCCCTACCGTTCACTTGTTTTCGCCAGCGCTACGGCGATGCCGTTCCGAGATGAGACTTTCAACACGGTCGTCAGCAACTCGAGTATCGAGCACATCCCCGACCTGACCGCAACGCTCCGAGAGATCGGGCGGGTGCTGCGGCCCGATGGCAGCTTCGTGGCGACCTTCCCCAGCGAACACTTTCCAACTCTGCTGCTCGGATCGACCCTGCTCCGGCGACGGGGGTTTCACGCCGCCGCGCGAGCCTACGGCCGCTTCTTCAACCGCATCTCGCATCACTACCACGTCTACCCGCCAGAGGTCTGGCGCGAGCGCCTCCGGGCGGCGGGGCTCCGAGTTGTCGAGCACTTCTATTACTTTTCGCCAGAGGCTCATCGGGCCTTCGACCTCTCGCACTACCTCGGTGTGCCCAACCTGCTCGCGAAGCGCCTGCTCGGCCGCTGGGTCCTCCACCCCCTCCAGATGGTCCCGTTCGAGCACTGGCTCCGCCGGTACTACGACGAGCCGCTACCGGATCGAGGGGCCTATCACTTTGTGCGATGCACGAAGACGAGATGATCGAGCCACAAGCCGAAGAGTCCGACGCGGCGCGGAGGAACGCGGCCCCGGAGTGTGCGGGGAGCAGCAAGTATGACCGGCAGCGTGTGGGTGCGTTGCTGCAGGACCGCCGCGTCGGAGTCGCGGCGCTCCTCGCAGCCGTGGCCCTGGGGGGGGTCGCCCAAGCGATGCTGCTGGCTCGTCCCAACGACCCGCGGCTTGGGGCCGCGCTTTTTGCGATCGCCATACCGCTGCTGCTCCTGACGCTACGGCGCCTGGAGCGGCTGCCCGATCCGAGTGGAGCGACGGACGGGTGGCGCTCGTTGCTCACCAGGTCCTCGCTGGCAGCAGGCGTGATAACGTTTGCCATCGTCGGTTGGTTCCAGGCGGTGCACCTGTCACTCTACCGCGAGCCCACTCTCGCCGAACGAGGCTTCCTACTCTGGGTTACAAGCTTGACCCTTTTCGTAGGTGGGTTGCTACTCTACTTCGGTCGCCGCCCGCGCACGTGGAGGCATCATCTCTGGGCGGCACGCTTCGAGGTGGCCGGCATCGGCGGACTCACGCTCCTCGCCCTCCTGCTCCGAGTCACCCACGTCGACGTGACGCCCTACCCTTTACAAGGCGACGAAGGATCAGTCGGGACCGAGGCGGTACGGATCGTTCAGGGCCGAGTGGTGAACATGTTCCACGCAGGGTGGTCCGGGCAGCCCAATCTCTCGTTCCTTCCAGTGGCGCTGTTCATCCACCTACTCGGCCCCGACGTGCTCGGCGTACGGATGCTTTCAGTCATCCAGGGCGCGGCGACCGTTCCGCTCCTGTACCCGCTAGGGCGACGACTGTTCGGTCCGATGATCGGCCTCATCGCGGCGACCTTTCTGACCGCATGGCACTATCACATTCACTTCAGCCGGCTGGCCGTCAACAACGTTGGCGACGCCTTTTTCGCCGTGCTGGTCTTCTGGTTGCTCCACCGGGCTCTCGAGGTCGGGCGTCCGCTCGACTACCTATGGGCCGGCCTGGCCACGGGTCTCACCTGGTACTCCTACGTCGGGGCCCGTCTGGTTTTCCTGCTTGCACTATTTTACATCGCCGTTGCCGCCGTGCGAGACCGCGCTTTCTTTCCGAGGAGCTGGTCGGGCGCGCTGATCTACTTCGGGGCGCTCGCCCTGACGGCCGGCCCACAGATGCTGTACTTCCGCGATCATCCAGACCAGTTCATGGCGCGAATGAACCAGGTGGGGATTCTGCAGTCAGGTTGGCTCGAGCGCGAAGCGGCCCTTCTCGACGTCTCGGCATGGACTATCGTCGCCGACCAAGTCGCGCGCTCATATCTGGTATTCGTCTCCGTTCCGGTTCGGCTCGGTTTCTATAATGCCCAGGTTCCGCTCCTGGACTTCTGCTCCGCTGTCCTGTTCGTGCTGGGCCTGGCACTCGCCATCTCGCGACTGCCTGAGCATCGCTACACCATCCTGGTGAGCTGGTTCTGGGCCGTCATCATCCTCGGTGGGGCGCTGACGGTCGACGTGCCGAATGTGGCTCGCCTCGTGCTCGCGGCACCAGCCGTGTGCCTCCTCATCGGCGTGGCGCTCAGTGAGCTGGCGGGCGGCGTATACAAGCTCGGGCTGGCTTCGCGACCAGCCGTCTGCGCGGTGGCCGCGGTGGTGGTTCTTGGCGCCTCGCTGAGCAGCATAGACTTCTATTTCAGGCGGTTCGTCCCGAGTCACCACTTTGCCGACGCGAACTCGGAGCTGGGGCACGAGGTCGGGTATTACCTCCGACAGTTTGGGGGTGACTATACGGTGTACATGAGCGGTGCCCCGCGGTTCTTCGTCGGGTTCCCATCGATCCCGTTCCTAGCACCGAACGCGAAAGGTCGAGATCTCGAGGCGCCGCTCACCGCTCAGACCATCCCGCGCCTGCCCCCCGAGGGCAAGGCGGTCTTCCTGGCGACTCCCGAACGGCGTGGAGAGTTGGAGATTGTTCGGCGTGGTTACCCGGGGGGTCACTGGCAGGAGTTTCTGCGCCGCACAAAGCCAGAGCCCTTGTTCTTTGCCTATGTGGTCTCAGTCGAGCCGCCGCGTTGATGAGCCCGAATCTGGCTGGGGCGTAGCGGCCCGGGTGGTGAGCGAGCGCCATCACTTGGAGTGCCGCCGGCTTGAACCCTATAATCGGTCGATGTGGCGCGCACCCGAACCGGCCTCCAGCGCGGTCGGCTGAGTCCTCGGACAGGGCTTGCCAACCGTTCCTACTTTCGAGCGGAATGTCTCGCAGGAGCTGAGCGCGGGTGAGCCAGGTCAGTAAAGTCAGTACGTTCGCTCGGTCCCGGGCTCGGCCGGATCCGCGCCAGGCGGCCGAGCGCCATCGATCCAGCGGGGCGGGTTTGGCCCTCCCCGGGGCCATCCTGGCGCTCGCCGCCGCGCTCCGGCTTGTCAGCGTCAACTGGGACGCCGGCCAGCACCTGCATCCCGACGAGCGCTTCCTGACGATGGTGGCGACGGCGATCGCCCTGCCGAGCAGCGTCGCGGAGTACTTCGACACGGCCACGTCCCCGCTCAACCCGTACAACCGCGGCCACAACAGCTTCGTCTACGGCACCCTGCCGCTCTTCATCGTCCGGTTTCTGGCGGAGCCGCTCAGACTGGCAGGCTATGACCAGGTCAATCTGCTGGGACGGGTCGTCTCGGCGCTCTTCGACGTCGGGACGGTGCTGCTCACGTTCTCCATCGCCACGCGGCTCTACGGCCGAAGGATCGGACTCCTGGCGGCGCTCCTGCTGGCCACAACTGCCCTCCACATCCAGCAGTCCCACTTCTTCACGGTTGACACGTTCGTCACCTTCTTCATCACCGCGGCCCTGTATTTCACGCTGCGAGCGCTCGAGCGCGACGCCTTGAGCAACTATCTCCTGGCCGGTGGGGCAGTCGGATTGGCGATGGCGAGCAAGCTCAACGCCGCGCTGTTCGTGGTCGTGCTGGCCCTGGCGGTTGGTTTGCGCCTGCTGCCGAAACGTCGGTCCGCTGCTCAGCGTCTCCCAGACCAGGCGTCGGACCGGACAGCACCATTCGGTCCGCTGTGGGGCGGCGCGACCGCGCTGGTGGCCGCGTTTGCGCTGTTCCGGATTGCCCAACCCTACGCCTTTACCGGACCGACGATCCTGGACATCGTGCCGTCGGACCGCTACCTCCAGGATATGGCGGGCGTCCAGCGATTGGTCTCGGGCGAGGTCGACTATCCGCCCTCTCATCAGTGGACCAACACGACGCCATACGTCTTTCCCTGGCAGCACATGGTCGCGTGGGGGATGGCGCCAGCCCTCGGACTGACGGCCTGGGCGGGCGTTGTCCTGGCAGCGTGGCAGGTCGCGCGGAACTGGCGGGGACGCCACGCTCAGATCCTCCTGCTGGCCTGGGTGGCGATCAACTTCGCCTACTGGGGTGGGAACATGGCGAAGACGATGCGCTATTTCCTGCCGATCTACCCCGCCCTGGTCATCCTGGGCGCCGCGCTGCTTGGTCAGAGCCTCGACGCCGCCTGGCGGCTTGCTCGAGAGGGGCGGCTCCCGGTCGGTCTACGGAGCGCGGCGCGCGTTGGCAGCGTCGCGCTGGTGACTTCGGTGGTTGGGGCAACGGTCCTCTACGCGCTTGCCTTTACCAGCATCTACACTCGTCCGGTCACGCGCGTAGCGGCCTCCGACTGGATCTACGAGAACGTGCCACCGGGGACGCCCTTTGCGTTCGAGCACTGGGACGACCCGATCCCACTCCGGCTGCCGGGGAAAGACCACGAGGCTTACCGGGGTCAGCAATTGACCCTCTACGACGACGACAATCCTGAGAAGCTGGCCAAGATCGAGGCGACCCTCGCGCGGTCCGAGTACGTCTTCATCACCAGCAATCGGCTGTACGGGTCGATCCCGAAGCTTCCGATGCGCTACCCGTTGACGACCGAATACTATCGACACCTTTTCTCGGGGGAGCTTGGCTTTCGTCTCGTGGCCGAGTTCACGAGTTACCCGCGGTTGTTCGGGATCGTCCTCAACGACGATCGAGCCGAGGAGGCGTTTTCCGTCTACGACCATCCCAAGGTGCTGATCTTCAACAAGACGGAGGCCTACTCGCGAGAGCGGGTCCACGAGCTACTCGCCCGAGTCGACCTGAGCAGTGTCGTTCGACTTCGCCCGATGCAGGTGCCCCGCAACGGGCTGCTGATGCAAGATGCGCTGAGCGAACGCCAGGTCGCGGGTGGGACCTGGCGCGCCACCTTCGATCCAGACGGTCTAGCGAATCGCTTTCCGGTCGTCGTCTGGCTCGTCGCCGCCCAGGCGCTCGCCTGGCTTTGCTATCCGCTCGTCTGGCGACTGTTGGCTGGATTGGCCGATCGTGGGTACGTCCTGGCCAAGACCCTCGGGTTGGTAGCGGTCAGCTACGGCGCCTGGCTGCTCGCCAGCGTGCAGCTCCTTCCGTATAGTCGACCGAGCATCCTGCTCGTGGCCGGGGTCCTGGCCCTCCTCTCCGGGCTGGCGGTCTGGCCTCGGCGACGCGCCTTCGCCGACTTCCTGCGCGCGGAATGGCGGGTGCTGGCCCTCGGCGAAGGCGTTTTCCTCGCAGCGTTCGGGCTGTTCCTCGGCATCCGCATGCTCAATCCTGACCTCTGGCACGCCAACTTCGGCGGTGAAAAGCCGATGGATTACGCCTACCTCAACGCGGTCATCAAGTCGACCTACTTCCCACCCTATGACCCATGGTTCGCGGGCGGCTACATCAACTACTACTACTTTGGATTCGTGCTCGTCGCTACGATCACCAAGCTGACTGGCGTCGTTCCCTGGGTCGCCTACAACCTGGCGCTGTCCCTGTTCTTCGCGCTGACCGTCTCGGGCGCGTTCGCGGTCGGCTTTAGCGCCCTGCGGGGCAGCGCCCGCTCCGGGCGGTCACTCGGCTCGGCACTCACCGGCGGGGCGCTGGCGGCCGCGCTGGTCGGCCTAGTTGGCAACCTTGACGGGCTTGCCCAGACCGCCGAGGGCCTCGGCAAGCTGGGAGGCGCCAACCTCCAGAGCCGAATCCCCGGCCTCGCGGGCCTGGTCAACGCCGTGGTCGGGATCGGCGCGTGGGCGGGAGGCGGGGCTCTGCCCCCATTCGATTTCTGGCGGAGCACGCGACTCATCGGCCCCGAAGATCCCGGACCGATCTCGGAGTTTCCGTTCTTCACCTTCCTCTACGGAGACCTCCACGCTCACCTGCTGGCGCTCCCGATTACGATCGCGGTCGTCCTTCTCGCGCTGAACGTCGTGCGTCTCGCCGAGGCTCGAAGCCTGGTACCTACCTGGCCGGTCGACGCGCGCGGTCGCGCCCGGGTGATGGCTAGCCTCGCCAGTCGCTGGTTCGCCCTCGTCGTCCTGGCCGGCCTGTTGGTCGGGACCCTCCGCGCGACGAACACCTGGGATTTCCCAACCTATCTGGCGCTGATCATCGTGGCGATGGGCATCGGGCACTGTCGGCAGGCCGGTCGACTGACGGTTCCAGCGGTCCTCTGGACCCTTGCGGCCGGGGCCGGCATCGCCACCACCGCGACGCTCCTGTTCCTCCCTTACCAACGCCACTACGAGCTGTTTTATGCAGGCGTGACTCGCGTCAAGCAGAGCACCAGCCTGATTCAATTCCTCACGATCTTCGGGTTGTTCTTCTTCGTTCTCGGGGCGCTGCTGGCGATCGAATCGGCGCTGGCCTGGCAACGGGCAGGCCGAGCCCCAGGCTGGGTACCGGCGAGCGCCGGCGGGGCCTACCGTGTAGTCGGGCTCGTACCGCTGCCGCCGAACGCTACGGGCTGGCTCGCGGCGCCCTCGCTGGTCCTGGCGGTAGTCGCGGTCGGGCTCTATCTGGCCGGGCTCCAGACCGCCGCGTTCCTCGTCGCCATGACTGCCCTGGTCGTGATCCACGCGCTGCGTCTTCGGCGGTCGGCCGAGTCGCTCTTGCTGCTAGCCATGGCCGGGCTGGCGACTTCGATCGTGCTGGTTCCAGAGGTTTTCGCGCTCAAGGGCGACGTGGGGCGGATGAACACGGTGTTCAAGTTTTATCTGCAAGCCTGGGTTCTCCTGTCGTTTGTGGCCGCGGTGTCGGTGGTGCTGGTCACCCGGCAGCTTCGTCGACTGGTCCAGCATGGCCAACTGTCGACTGCCTGGACTACGGGCTGGGGCATCGGCTTGACCATCCTCCTGCTCGGCGCGGCGATCTATCCGCTGCGAGCGACGCCCGTGAAGCTCGGGCACCGCTTCAACTCGCTCGAGCCAACGCTCGACGGAATGGCCTACATGACCCGAGCGGGGTACGAAGACAAGGACCGTGATCTCCGGCTGCCCGAGGACTACGCCGCGATCCATTGGATGCTGCGCAATGTCGAGGGATCTCCGGTCATCCTGGAGGGGAACGCCGGCCTGTATCGGTGGGGCTCGCGTTTCTCGATCTACACCGGCCTGCCGACGATTATCGGCTGGGACTGGCATCAGAAGCAGCAGCGCGGCGACTATGCCCCCTGGATCGACGATCGGCTCAAGGACGTGAAAACGCTCTACGAGACCCGGAGCGCGACGACCGCCTCGTCGCTGCTCAGGAAGTACGACGTGGCGTACATCGTGGTTGGCGGCCTCGAACGAGCCTATTACCCAGCGGCCGGCCTCGAGAAGTTCGACGGTATGGTTGGCAAGGGACTCGACGTTGCCTATCGCGCTGGCAGCGTCACGATCTACCGTGTCACGAGCGCATAGCCGGTGATGAACCCGCGCATCTGGGTCGGCGTCCTCATCAGCGTCGTCTCGCTGGTGTTCCTGGCGCTGACGGTCGACTTCGCCGAGCTAGGGCGGGCCTTGAGCGCAGCAAACCCCTGGCTGACTCTGGCCGTGCTCGCCCTCGTCCCAGTCCAGATGTACCTCAGAGCCTACCGTTGGCGGCTCTTCTTCCCTGACCCGCCCCGGTTGTCAATGCCCGGGCTGCTGTCGGCGTTGTATCTCGGCTACATGGTCAACACGGTCATTCCCCTCCGCGCCGGCGAGCTGGTGCGGGCATACCTGGTCGGCGAAACCGAGCGGGTCAGCAAGAGCACGGCGCTGGCAACGGTGGTGGTCGAGAAGGTCCTCGACCTGGGAACGATGGCCCTGTTGCTGGCGCTGCTGCCGCTTTTCCTCCCATTGCCCGGCTGGGCGCAGGCGGCGGCGGGCGTATCTGGGCTCGTGTTGCTCGCGGCCGTCGTGGGCCTGGTCGCGATGGTGCTGGCTCGCGGCCCGGTCCTCGGCCTTGCCGAGCGACTCGAAGCGCGAGTCCCGATCGTCCGGCGGATCGGCGGCCGCTCCCTCCTCGAATCATTCATGGATGGGTTCGCCTTCGTCGGCAAGCCGCGCCTGCTCCTCGGCGTCCTCCTCTGCTCGGTCGTACTCTGGTCTCTTTCAGCCCTGATGGTCTGGGTCGGACTGCTCGCCGTCGGCATCGGCAGACCGTTCGCGGTCGCCGTCTTCCTGATGGTGGCGGTGAGCTTGGGCATGGCGGTTCCCTCGGCTCCGGGCTACGTCGGCGTCTTCCACTCGACGGTGGTGGTGGCGCTGGCGCCCTTCGAGGTCGATGCCACGCCGGCGCTGGCCGCGGCGATCATCCTACACACGATGGTCTTCGGCGTCTTCGTCGTCGGGGGGCTCTACTATCTGGTCCGCTCAGGACAGGCTGGCGGACCGGGCAGGGGCCTCGGCGGTCTCGTCACGGAGGCCAGGTCGGCATCAAAACAGGTCCACCCCCACTGAAGTTATGCTTGCCCCCGCGCTGTGGTTCCTGGCGATCCAGGTTGTCGCCCTGGCAACACTGCCGCTCACCATCCGCGTTTTCCGCTCGCTCCCAGACCGAGGCTATGGCTTCGCCAAGCCAGTGGGCATCGTCCTGCTCGGTTATCTGGCCTGGCTGACGAGCATGATCGGGCTCACCAGCTTCGCCCGGCCGACAATTGCCCTCCTCGGAGTGGCGCTTGGGACCGCCTGCTGGTGCCTCGGCGGACGCGAGTGCCTGGTGTTCGTTCGGGCACGCTGGCGTCTGTTGCTGGCTTTCGAGGCGATGTTCTGCCTCGCGCTGGTCATCGGCACGTTCGTCCGCGCCCACAACGCGGACATCCTCGGCCAAGAGAAGTTCATGGATTTCGCCTTGATGAACGCGTTCCTCTCGGCCTCGGACCTGCCAGCGGAGGATCCCTGGCTGGCCGGCTTCGGCGTCCCGTACTACCACCTCGGCTACCTCATTCTGGGCCTGCCCGGGCGGATCAGCGGCACCCCGGGCCCGGTCACCTACAACCTGGCGGTGGCGTTCGTCTTCGCTTGCGCCTTCAGCGGGGCGGCCACGATCGTGTACGGCCTCCTGGCTCCCCTTCGCCCGGGTCTCGCGCGGGCGGTCGACTGGGGGGCGCTGGTCTTCGCGATCCTCGGCGGCGTGATGGTGGCAGTGCTGGGCAACCTCGAGGCGCCCTTCGAGCTGCTGGCCGCGACCGGCTACGGCGACGCCGCGTTCTGGCAGTCCGTCGGCATCAAGGGACTCGCGGCCAACCCGAGCGGCGGATGGTTGCCAGCGGATGGTGCGTGGTGGTGGCGGGCGGCGCGGGTCATCCCGAACATCCAGCCTGACGGCATCACCGAGTTCCCGTACTTCTCGTTTCTGCTCGGCGACCTCCATCCCCACTACACGGCGTTGATCCTGGATTTGCCGATCCTCGGTCTCGGGCTGGCCCGCTGGCTCGACGACGGCCAGCCTGCGAGTCGGTGGCAAGTCCTGGTTGGCGCCCTGCTCCTGGCCGTGCTGGTCGCGGCCAATACCTGGGACGTACCGACCTTCTGGGGCTTCCTGTTCGGGCTGGGAGTCATCGACGTCTGGCGGCGCGGGGGCGAGTCACGGGCGCTGCTGCATCAATTGCCGAGGCTCGGCGCTCCGTTCTTGCTGGCCGGCGTGCTGATCGCCCCGTACTTCGTCGGCTACCAGTCTCAACCCCTGGGGCTCGGGTTTGTGGCGGAGAGGACCCCACTCGGCTCGCTCCTGATCCTCTTTGGCCCAACGCTGCTCCTGGCGCTCGTGCTCGCCGGCTGGAGCGCTTCGCGTGGTCGCGGGCTCGTGGCTCTAGAGCGCGAACTGGCGCCCTTTCTAACCGTGCGCTCGCTCCTCATTGGCGGGGCGCTCGCCCTCCTGCTGCTGGTGGTGGGCGAGCCGACCCTCGCCCTGCTGAGTTTCCTCGTGACCCTGGTAGCGTCGGCGAGCTGGGGCTGGCTACGCTCTCATGAGGCGGGCCACGAAAGTCTGCGCTCCGCGGCGCTGTTCTGCTCCCTGCTGCCCCTCGCAGCGCTGTTGGTGCTCACAGGTGTCGAGCTGATCTTCCTGCGAGACGTCTTCGGAAGCCGGATGAACACGGTCTTCAAGTTCCACTACAACGCCTGGCTCTTCCTGGCGCTCGGCGGAGCGGCCGGGCTGGGGCTGATCTGGACCTCGTCTGCGATGGTCCCGCGCGGTCGCGGCTGGCAGTTGGCCAGCGTCGCGCTGG
>JACCZL010000853.1 GCA_013695975.1 Chloroflexota bacterium | reverse complement strand
CCGCCGGACGACCCCCAGCTCGGCGCCGCGACCCACGGCCTGAGCGAAGACGACCTGGCCTGCCTGCCGTCCAGCGTGGTCGGCGGGCCGGCCGGCCGCGCGGGCGGGACCGCCGCCGACTCGATCTGCCGCCTGCGGGCGATCTACAGTGGGACGAGCGGCTTCGAGCTGGGGCACGTCACGGCACCTGATGAGCGGACCTGGCTCTTCGAGGCCGTCGAGGACGGGCGCTTCCGTCCGCCGAACGACCCGCTCGACGAGCCCTGGCTGCTCGACCGCCTGACCGAGGTCTCGGCGTTCGAGCGCTTCCTGCACCGCGCCTACCCCGGCCAGACCCGCTTCTCGGTCGAGGGGCTCGGGATGATGATCCCGATGCTCGACGAGCTGATCGATCGCGCCGCCGATCGCGGCACCTGCACGGTGATGCTGGGCATGGCCCACCGCGGGCGGCTGAATGTCCTGGCCCATATCTTGGGCAAGCCGTATGAGCGGATCGTGGCCGAGTTTGAGGGCCACCTCTCGGCGCGGAGGACGGCGGCGTCGGACACCACCGACGAGGGTTGGAGCGGCGACGTCAAGTATCACGCCGGCGCGGCCCGAGCCTATCCGGCCGACGAGCAGCCGGGGCCGGGGACGGGCACGGTGACCGTCGTGATGGCGCCGAACCCGAGCCACCTGGAGTTCGTCGATCCGGTCGTCCAGGGAATGGCTCGAGCCGCGGACGAGGACCGCCGTCGGCCCGGGCCCCCGCGCCAGGACGAGGTCGCGACGCTTGCCGTCCTGATCCACGGCGATGCCTCGTTCCCCGGCCAGGGCGTGGTCGCCGAGACACTCAACCTGTCGCGGCTACCAGGCTACCGTACCGGGGGCACGCTCCACCTGATCGCCAACAACCAGCTCGGCTTCACCACCAGTCCGTCGGACGCACGCTCGACGCTCTACGCCAGCGACCTGGCCAAGGGCTTCGAGATCCCAGTCGTCCACGTCAACGCCGACGACCCGACCGCCTGCCTGGCGGCGGTGCGTCTCGCCGTCGCCTACCGAACCCGCTTCCGCAAAGACTTTTTGATCGACCTGATCGGCTACCGCCGCTGGGGCCACAACGAGGGCGACGAGCCGTCGTTCACGCAGCCTCGGATGTATCAGGAGGTCGGTCAGCAGCCGACGGTGCGCGAGCAATTCGCGGCCGACCTGGTCCGTCGCGGCGTCATTCCGGAGGACCTCGCCGAGGCGATGCTCCGAGACGATCTCGAGGAGTTTCGGCGGCTGCGCGAGTCGGTGGTGTCGCGGGCGAACGGCATCGCCAGCGCGGCCGAGGCCGCCGACCGGGGCGACGAGGAGGTGACGCCCGACGCGCCGGCGGCTCAGCCAACCCTGCCTCCGAAGTGCGCCCCGTCGCTCGAGGCGCTGCGAGGCCTCAACGAGGCGCTGCTGGAGCTGCCCGAGGGCTTCAAGCTCAACCCGAAGCTCGACCGAGCCCTGCAACGCCGCCACGCCGCGTTCGACGGGCCGGATGGCAGGATCGACTGGGGTCACGCCGAGACGCTGGCTTTCGCGACGATCCTCGGTGACGGGACGCCGATTCGCCTGACCGGCCAAGACACGATCCGGGGTACGTTTAGCCAGCGCCACCTGACCTACTACGACGCGGAGACTGGCGAGGGCTTCACCCCGCTCGCGGCGATCCTCGATCCGGGGGCGTCGTTCGACGTCCGCAACAGCCCCCTCTCTGAGAACGCGACGCTCGGCTTCGAGTACGGCTACAGCGTCCAGGCGCCGGACTGCCTGGTCCTCTGGGAAGCCCAGTACGGCGACTTCATCAACGGCGCCCAGGTGATCGTGGACGAGTTTGTCGCGACCGGTCAGGCCAAGTGGGGGCTCGCGTCCGGCCTGGTGCTGCTGCTCCCGCACGCCTGGGAGGGCCAGGGCCCGGATCATTCGGGCGGGCGCTTGGACCGCTTCCTCCAGCTCGCCGCCGAGGGCAACCTGCGGATCGCCAACTGCACGACCGCGGCGCAGTACTTTCTGCTGCTGCGGCGCCAGGCCGCGTCGTTGCGGGCCGATCCGCGCCCGCTGGTGGTTATGACGCCGAAGAGCCTCCTGCGCCATCCGCTCGCGGCGGCGCGGCCGAGTGACCTGACCGAGCCGGCGTTCCGACCGGTGCTCGACGACCCGCGCGCCGCGAGCCGCCGAGAGGCGATCGACCGAGTCGTCCTCTGCAGTGGCAAGGTCTGGGTGGACGTCGAGAGCGATCCGGGCCGCGCCGAGGACGAGCACCTGGCGCTCGTTCGCGTGGAAGAGCTGTACCCGTTCCCGTCGGAGGAGCTGGGTGGGCTCATCGCGAGCTATCCGAACGGACGCGATGTCGTGTGGCTCCAGGAGGAGCCGCGCAACGCCGGGGCCTGGACCTTCGTCGAGCCGCTGCTCACAGACCTGCTCGGGCCGGAGCGGCGCTTGCGGTACGTCGGTCGTCCTGACCGGGCCAGCCCGGCCGAGGGC
>JACCZL010000817.1 GCA_013695975.1 Chloroflexota bacterium | reverse complement strand
GATGTGGCCACGGCGACGGTCGCGGCCGTGGCGGTGGGGTTGGTCGCCGCGACCTCGCCAGCCGTGCCGGTCGGCTTCGGCGCTTCGGTCGCCCTGGCGACGGTCGTCGCGGCTGCCGGCGGGTCCGTCGGTCGTGCCGTGCTGGTCGTTGGCGCCGTGCCCGCCGATTCCGCTGTCCCGGCCGCTGGCGGCGTCGGCTGACTGCTGCACCCGGTCGTCACCAGGACGATCGCGAGCATCACCCCGGGCAGGTTCCATCCTCGCCCGGCCATGGGCAGCTTTCTCTCTCTCATCGGAGCGCCTCCTCGACAATCCGTTGCCAGGTGCCTGGTCGTCCTGCACGCCATCGGAGGTCGAACCGACAAGGCGAGGTCATCGTCCGAGCGGTCGTCGCCCGGAACCGGGTCACCGTGTTTGAATCTCGTAATGTTACCCAGCGGGGACGCGGAGATCACAAGAAACCGTCGAAGTGTTTGCTCAGCTTGTCGTGACGGTCGCCTGCCGAGGACGCTGGGAGGCGCCCGGCGACGCTGATGTGTGCCAACCCGGCGAACACCCGTATACTCGGCCAGCGACCCACCTCATAGCAGCATGTTTCAAGACCTGCCTGGGCCCCTGACGGAGCGCCGACCCCTCGGAGCGTAGCCAGGGCTCCAACGCCTCCGTCCGAGGTCTTGAAACGTCCTGTAAGTTCGAAGGTGACAGGGTGGGGCTCCACCCAGTGACGGTCTTCCGGGGGCCTACATCGTCAGGCTGGGATTGCCTCGATGATGCTGGCGGACGTCCGCGTAGGCACGACGCGCGTCAAGCGAAAGCCGGCCTTCTCGAGGAGGATGCGATACTCTTCCTGGCTGCGTTCCTGTCCGCCGGGGATCAGCAGCATCGCGAGGTCCAGGATCTTCGCCGGATCCGGCTCGTCACCCGGGCGGACCACGGCCTCGATGATCAGCAGGCGTCCCGCCTGCTGCATCGCGCGTCGGCAATTCGCCAGGATCCGCACGCAGCTCGGTTCATCCCAATTGTGGATGCAGTGGGACACGATGTAGACATCGCCACCGTCCGGGACCGCCTCCAGGAAGTCGCCCCCCGCGACTTGACAGCGATCGGTCACCCTTACCGCCGAGAGGTTGCGCTCGGCGTCGGGGACCACCTGCGGGCGATCGAGGAGAACGCCCCGCACGTTCGGGTTGGCTGTGAGGATCGTGCCGAGGAGGTTCCCGGAGCCGCCGCCGACATCGACCACCCTCCGCATCCCGGAGAAGTCGTAGCTCTCGACAATGGCAGCAGGCTCGTCGCCGTGGAAGCCGATCATCGCTGCATTGAAGTGCGATGCCTCCTCGGGATGCTGCGCCAGGTACTGGTACTCGCTCACACCGAGCGCCTTCTGCAGCCCGGTCTCGCCCGTCCGCACGGCGTGGAGGACCTCACCCCACGCCGCCCACATCCACTCACCCGCCAGGGCGATCACGGTAGAGCGCGCCGCGCCGGGGGCGTCGGACTGTAACGCTGCTCCGAGCGTCGTGAGGGCGAAGCGGTCCTGCTCGTCGGTCCTGAACAACCCGACGCTCGCGAGCGACCGCAGCACACGGCGGAGCGTCGGGGCGTGCGTGTCGGTCGCGGCGGCGAGATGCTCCGCGTCCCGCGGCTCATCCTTCAGCAGGTCCGCGATCCCGAGGCGAGCTACGGCGTAGACAGCTCGGGAAACCCAGTAGGCTGTGGCCATCCGGATCACCTGCGCATGCGGCGGCACCTGGGGAGCCGCGAGTGGTGTGTCGACGGTATCTGCCTGCATCGTGAGCCTCCCGTAGACTGTTCGTTCGCAGCCTACGGGTTTCCGGGCGTTCTGGGAACGCAGACCCACAGAATTAAGCGCAGGATGTCGCGGGGCATGACGAATCTGCGGCTCCGCGCGCTCGCAGTCGCCGCTACAATGAGCCGAAGTCGGTCGATCGGGCCTCCGAGGCGGAGGGAGCGCCGTCCCGCGATCCGGGCCGACTCAAGCGAGTGGAGGGCGTGATGGCGGATGCCGGCGAGCCCACCTCGTTCGGTGATCTGGTCCGCCAGCATCGACTGGGCGCCGGGCTCACCCAGGCGGCGCTCGCCGAGCGTGCCGGGATCAGTCTGCGCGCCGTCCAGGACCTCGAGCGCTCCGTCGGCCGACCCCAGCGTGAGACGGCCCGTCGTCTGGCCGAAGCGCTCGCGCTCACCGCCGAACGTCGTGCGCGGTTCGATCGCGCCGCCGCTCCGGCGCCTCGGTCGCGCGCGGCAGCACGCCGGCTCGTTCCTCGCCGAACCGATGCCCAGGAGGGACAGCCCGGGGACCGTCCCGGCGGACAGGGAAACCTCGGCGGGGAGCATAAGCGAGTCACCATCCTGATTGCCGAGGTGGCCGGCCTGACCGAGTCGGTCCGGGGCTTCGAGCCGGACCTGGCCGATCGACTCCAGAGGAGGATCGTGCCGCTGCTCGTCGACGTCGTGCACCGGTATGAAGGGACGGTGAACCGCGTGGGCGGCGATGGGATCATGGCGCTCTTCGGGGCGCCGCTGGCCCGTGAAGACGATGCGGTCCGTGCCTGCGTCGTGGCACTAGCCCTGCACGAGGCGTTCGACCGCTTCGCCCGTCGGCTCGGCGGGGAACGCGGCCCGAGGCTGGCCCTCCGCGTCGGACTGGCCTCGAGCGACGTCATCCTCCGCAGCGCCAGCAACGACCTGTACCGGGAGTACACGGCCCTCGGCCCGGCGGTCGGCGCGGCCACGCGACTTGGGCAGGTCGCTGCAGGCGGCACGACCTTGCTGACGTCGGAGACCCTGCGAGCCGCCGAAGGCTACATCCGAGCTCGGGCCGTCGGTCCCGTCTCGGCCGTGGGGCCATCCGTGGCGATCGAGGCCTTCGAGTTGATCGGCTGCCGGCCCGCTCGCACCCGCTTCCAGAGAGTCGTCAGGAGGCGCCAACTGACGCGATTCGTCGGGCGTGACGCCGAGTTGGCGTCGCTCGCCTTGGCGCTCGGCCGGGCACGGAATGGCCACGGCCAGGTCGTCGCCCTGGTCGGAGAGCCCGGCGTCGGCAAGTCGCGCCTCATCTGGGAGGCTACCCGCTCGGCTCGGACGGACGGCTGGCTGATCCTGGAGAGTGGGGCCGTGTCGCAAGGCACGGCCCCCTCATATGGGCCGGCAATCGACCTGGTGAAGGCCTACTGCCGCATCGAGACCCGCGACGATGGCCCAGCCGTCCGCAAGAAGCTGACCAAGCGGATCCTCGCCCTGGACCAGGCCCTCGATCCAGACCTGCCGGCACTGCTCTCGCTGCTCGACGTGCCCGTTGAGGATGCCTCCTGGCAAGCGCTCGACGCGCCGCAGCGCCGCGACCGGACGCTGGCCGCACTCAAGCGCCTCCTGCTCCGTCAGAGTCAGGAGGCGCCGCTCCTCCTCGTCTTCGAAGATCTCCACTGGATCGACGGCGAGACCCAGGCGCTCCTGGACGCCCTGGTCGAGAGCCTGCCGGCGGCGCGTGTCCTGCTGCTCGTCTCATACCGCCCGGAGTATGCGCACCGGTGGGTCCGCAAGACGTACTATGCGCAGCTTCGCGTCGATGCACTCCCGCCTACGTGTGCCGACGAGCTGCTCGGCGCACTCCTCGGCGAGGATGCCGCCTTGCACTCCCTGAAGCAGCATCTGATCGTGAAGACTGAGGGCAATCCACTCTTCCTGGAGGAGAGCGTCCGCAGCCTCGTCGAGGCCGGCGCTCTGGTCGGCGAGCGCGGCGCCTATCGCCAGGCCAGACCGATCGACACCATCCGGGTGCCCGACTCCGTCCAGACGGTCCTCAGCGCGCGCATCGACCGACTCGAACCCGAGGCGAAGCGGCTGCTCCAACTCGCGGCTGTGATCGGCAAGGACGTGCCGTTTTCGCTCCTGCGCGCGGTCATCGAGGCGCCCGACGAGGAGCTACACGGCGCCCTCACACGCCTGCTGACGACCGAGTTCATGTACGAAGCGCACCTGTTCCCGGAGCTGGTCTACACCTTCAAGCACGCGCTGACCCATGAGGTGGCGTACGGCAGCCTACTCCAGGAGCGCCGTCAAGCGCTCCACGCCCGCATCGTCGACGCGATCGAAGCGACGGCGAGTGATGACGGCCCGGGCGCCGACCGTATCGCGGAGCAGGTCGATCGGCTGGGCCATCATGCGCTGCGGGGCCAGCGCTGGGAGAAGGCCGTCACGTATCTGCGGCGGGCTGGCCAGCGAGACGGCGCACGTTCGGCGAATCGCCAGGCGGTGACGTATTTTGAGCAGGCGCTCGAAGCGTTGAACCACCTGCCGAATCACCGCGACGCCCAGGAGCTGGCGATCGATATTCGGCTCGACATGCGCAACGTGCTGCTGCCGCTGGATGAGTTGACGTCGATGTTCGATCATCTGCAAAAGGCAGAGGCTCTCGCCATCGCGCTCGAAGACCGTCATCGACTCGGCTGGATCTCGGCATACCTTGCGGCCTACTACTGCAACGCCGTCAAGCCTCGCGAAGCGGAGGCGGCCGGCCTGCGCGCCATGGCGATCGCCGATGAGCGCGCCGACCTCCCGCTGCAAGTGATGTCCCACTTCTTTCTTGGCCTAGCCTACGTGTACGCCTGCCGTTTTCGCGAGTCGATCGAGGCGTTGAGCTGGAATGTCGACCGGCTGCAGGACGAGAGCATCTACGAGCGCTTCGGCGAACCCGGCCTCCCAGCGGTCTTCTCTCGCAGCTACCTGATGCGAGCGCTCGCCGAGGTTGGCGACTTCGAACAAGGGCTCGCGAGGGGTGACGAGGCCGTTCGCCTCTCAGAATCGACCGACCTCCCGTTCTCGCGCGCCAGTTCCCTCGAAGGCCTGGGGTACGTGCACCTGCGGAGGGGCGAGATCCCCCAGGCCATCACCCTCCTGGAGCGGGGCCTCCAGCTCTGCGAGCAGCGGCAGTTCCACCTGTTCTACTACATGGTCCAGGCGTATCTCGGCTACGCCTACGCCCTGGCCGGGCGGGATGCCGAGGCCGGGCCGCTGTTGGCGGAGTCCGCCGCGATCGATTGGGGCCTGCACCCGGCCCTTCGAGTCACCATGCAGGGCGAGGCGCACCTGCTCGCCGGCCGGCGAGATCAGGCACGGCAGTGTGTGGATCGCGGTCTCGCGTTGGCGACCGTCAGCCAGGAGCACGGCAGCCGAGGCTGGACCCTTCGGCTCGCCGCGGAGATCGCGCTGGACCAGGGGCTGGAGAGCACTGATCAGGCCGCTGCGCACTACCGGGAGGCATTGGCCCTCGCCGAGGAGCTGGGGATGCGTCCCCTCCAGGCCCACTGCCACCTCGGGCTTGGCAAGCTCGATCGAGCGGTTGGCCGAGCGGAGCAAGCTCACGCGGAGTTGTCGACGGCGATCGCGATGCTCAGCGAGATGCGAATGGCGTTCTGGCTGCCGGAGGCTGAGGCCGAAGTTGCGGGAACCACCACGTCGCACTCGGCGGAGTAAGTTGGCCGATGTGTGGCACTCAATTGAGTTGGCGGGCCACTTCGGCGGGTCGCCCG
>JACCZL010000814.1 GCA_013695975.1 Chloroflexota bacterium | reverse complement strand
CGAGGGCTGACCGCCCACGGCGACCGGCGGCGGGGCACTGGTGGCGGCCGGCTTGGGCGGGGTGGTCGGGGCGCTCTGGCCGCAGGCCGACAGGAGCGCTGCGCCGGTCGTGGCCAGGGTGCCGACCACGAAGGCGCGTCGGCCGAGACGATGACCCAACGTTGTACTCAACGACATGACAGATCTCGCGGTAGAGCTCCGCCGGCTCGCGCCGGCGACCGAGCCTCGTGCCCGACTGGTGCGGGCCGCTCTACCGCCCCTCCCTTCAGCTGAGATGCGGTTTGTTAATGGTGAGGTGCGCGGCGCAACGGCGCGCCCGAGTAATGCCGAGGGTGACGCTCGCCGGCGAGGCGTCGGAGACGGGGTGGCGGCGAGGCCTGGGGCGTGCGCAGCCGCTGGCGGTCCTGCGGCCTCATGCGTCGTCGTCGGCGGCCAGTACGGCCACCGCCCCCACGTCGTCGATGACCAGCGAGGTGATCAGGCCGCCACGCAAGGCCGCCCGCACGGCGGCGGTCCGGCGCGGCCCGTTGGTGACGCCGACGACGTCCGGGCGTCGTCGGAGCGCGTCGAGGTCGATGCTGAGGACGCGGTCGCGGTACTCAGTGGCACACTCCCTCCCATCGCGATCGAAGAATCGGCCGCAGATCTCGCCGACGGCGCCGGCGTCGCGCAGCCGGGCGCGGTCGGACGGGCCCAGCATGTCCCGCTCGACGAAGGCCGACTCGTCGAGCGACCCGATCCCCACGAACGCCAGGTCAAGGGAGTCGAACAGGCCCCAGACCTGCCGGATGTGCTCGTGCGCGAGGAGCATGTCGCGCGCGGGTGCGTCCTGGACGAAGGCCGGCGCCGTGAGCGTGTAGAAGGTGCCGCCGAAGCGATCGGCGAGTGCCCGGCTTAGCTCCGGGGCGTCGATGCCGGTCGCCGTCGGGCCGATGTACCCCATGAGCTGCACGGCCGTGACGTTGCTGACCTCCGGCCTCGGCCGCAGGAAGCCCACCAGCCCGCTGAGCGTACGGCCGCCGGCCACGCCGAGCGTCATCCCCGAGTGGACGAGACCGGAGATGGCCGGAGCCGCGAAGTAGCCCACCAGGCCGCGAATGTTCTCCGTGGGTCGCCCCATCGTCCGCACGACGACCGCGTGGTGGAGGCCAAAACGATCTGTGAGACGCGATTCCAGCCAACGATCGAATGGATCGTACTCGTCGACGGAAATGCGAACGATCCCGCGCTCGCGCGCGCTGGTCAAGAGCCGGGAGACCGTCGACCGCGAGACGGTCAGGATCGCGGCAATCTCCTGCTGGTCACGGCCGTCCACATAGTACATGCGGGCAGCCGAGGTCACGAGATTCATCGCCTGGTCTGCCACCGCGCCCCCCGATCCTCATTGATCTGCACGAATGTGCGCAGACTTTCGTGCAAGGCTCGGCTAGACTAGCAGACCTCCGGAACCCTGTCAACGACCGCGCGTCTCGGTATCTTTGCGTCCCCGCTCAGGGATAGGTCCGATTGCCAGTGGGCGCCGCGGTGTGGGGCCGTCGCCGGAGGCGGCTACCATGATCCGCGGGTACGATGGTACGCCGACTTCATGGACGAGGCCGCGAGCGGGGCGTGAATCGACGCCTGGATCGGTCTCGTGGCGGCCGGATGCGGGGCCGGCCCCCGAACCGCGGAAGTGGGAGATAGACCGTGATCGTCTTCGGTCATCGAGGGGCACGGGGCGAGGCGCCGGAGAACACGCTGGCCGGCTTCGCCTATGCGCTGGGGCTGGGAGTGGACGGGTTCGAGCTGGACGTGCGGCTGTCAGCCGACGGGCAGCTTGTCGTCATCCACGATGAGACGGTCGACCGGACCACCAACGCCACCGGACCCGTCGCGGCTTTCACCGCCGACCAGCTCGCGCTCCTGGATGCGCGGGGCTCGTGCCCGGAGTGGCCCGAGCGGGTCGGAGTCCCGACGCTCGAGCAGGTGCTCGACGCCTTCGCCGGCACGCCCCGCTTCGAGATCGAAGTCAAGCGCGACAGACCGGAGCGGCTCGAGGAGGTTTGCGCGCGCCTCGCCATGATCATCGCCCGCTACGATCTCGGCGGGCGCGCAACGGTCTCCTCATTTGATCCACTCGCCTTGAACATCATGCGCCGTCTGGCACCCGACCTGCCGCGCGCGTACATCGGAGCCTACGACGAGCGGCACTACCTCGATACGGCGCTGGAGCTGGGGTGCACGCAAGTCGACATCCCGCTTTCGAGCAAGTCGCCCGGCACGGT
>JACCZL010000786.1 GCA_013695975.1 Chloroflexota bacterium | reverse complement strand
CCCCTCGTCCGGCCGCGGCAGACGCGCGCCGTCCGAGTCGGGATCCTTTCCCTCGGTACGGCCGCCTCCACCACCGCCCAGCTCGATGCCTTCCGCGGCGGCTTGCGCGACCTGGGGTACGTCGATGGGCAGGACATCGTCCTAGAGCCACGCTTCGCCGAAGGCCGGCCCGAGCGGTACCCCGAGCTCGCGGCCGAGTTAGTGCAGCTCGACGTCGCCGCCATCGTTGCGGGTGAGCCGAACGCCGTCCTGGCCGCCCAGGGTGCTAGCACTACCATCCCGATCGTCATGGCCGGCGCGTCGGAGGTGGCGGTCGAGCGCGGGCTCATCGCCAGCCTCGCGCGGCCGGGGGGCACCGTGACCGGGCTGACCAATGGCACGCCGACCTTGTCCGCCAAGCGGCTCCAGCTCCTCAAGGAGGCCGTCCCCAGCCTCACGCGAGCGGCGTTCATCAACGACCCGGCGATCTCGCCGATCGAGGCGAATCCGAAGGTTGGGGTGTTCCGTGCGGCCGCCGAAGCCCTCGGGCTCTGGCTCGAGGTGGTGGACCTGCCGGCGCCCGACGAGTTCGAGGCCCTGTTCGCGGACCTGAGCCGCAAGCAGGTCGGGGGGTTCTTCATCGATGGCTCGCCGACCACCTTCGCCCATCGGCTCCGGCTATCCGAACTCGCGATCCGGCATCGGCTCCCGTCCATCTGGCAAGGATCGCCAGCGAAGGACGCTGCGCTGTTGGCCTACGGGGCGAACACCATCGACCTATGGCGGCGCACCGCCACCCACGTCGACAAGCTCCTGAAGGGGGCGAGTCCGGCCGACCTGCCGGTGGAGCTGCCCACCGCGTTCGACTTCACCATCAATCTGAAGATCGCCCAAGCGCTGGGGCTGACCATCCCCCAGGCGGTCCTGCAGCAGGCCACCGAGGTCGTCCAATAGCGGTCGGCTCCGTCCGAAGGGACTGCGACCCGTCCATTCCTACGCCGAGCGACCCGTCACATCACGGCTGACAAGGCACTTGGAGCCCCGGGAGGGCATCGGGCTCCGCGGCTTGCGCAAGCGATCCAACCCGAGATGAAAGGGGGCCATTGGGTCACTTACCCAGGCCAGAGCATGCCCGCAACCGACCGGGGGCGCCGTGCAAGGGGCGCTTCCCCGGTGGTGGGCAAGGCGGTGCCAGTGTGGTCGACCCCATCCCTGACCGCGCTAGAGATCAGCCCTTCGCCGCCGGCGAAGGCGGACGAGTCTGCGAACGGCCACCTTTCTCCGACGCGACCCCCACTAACCAACACGGGTCGGGTTGAGTCGACCTGGCGCGGCTATGAACCGCGCGGTCTAGAAACGCACCGGCAGCGCTTCGAGCCCGCGCAGGACGGCGGTCCGGCGCCAGGCCGGCGTGTCAGTTGCCAGTCGCAGGCCCGGCAGGCGGCGGAGGAGCAGGTCGCCGGTGCGGCGGCCAATCTCGCGGGCCGGAATGATCAGCCTTGCCAGAATGACCGCGCGCGGCGGGCGACCTAGCGGATAGTCGGGGGCCGGGCGGTCGCCGGCTCCTCGCGAGGGCCGGGTATCCGCGGCCCGCCTAGCCCTTCACCGCGCCCGCGGTCAGCCCTCGGACCAGGTAGTTACGGACGACCAGCGAAAAGACGACCACCGGCAGCATCACCATCGTCCCACCCGCGGCGATCTTGCCCCAGTCCCACCCTTCATAGTTCATGAAGTTCACCACCGCCACCGGAGCAGTCATCGCCTGCGTCCGGGTGAGGATCAGGGCGTAGAAGAAGTCGTTCCACGAGAACAGGAAGCAGAAGATCGCCGTCGCCGCGAGTCCCGGCGCGGACAATGGCAGGACGATCCGCAGGAACGTCCCCCAGACGCTGGCGCCGTCGATCCAGGCGGCCTCCTCGAGCGACCGCGGGACGCCCTCGAAGAAGACCCGCATCATCCAGATCACGAGCGAGAGATTGAAGGTCAGGTAGATGATGATCAGGCCAACGACCGTGTCGATCAAGTCCAGGTAGCGGTACGCCAGGAAGAAGGGGATCGTGAAGGCGATCGGCGGGGCCATCCGACTGGCGAGGACCCACAACGAGATCTGATAGTCGGCCCTGAACCGCGCGCGGGCCAGCGAGTAGGCGGCCGGGACGCCGATCAGGAGCGAGAGGACGGTCGAGGTTACCGAGGCGATGGCGCTGTTGGCGAAGGACCCGCGGAACTCGGTGCTCCAGAGCCCCCAATAATGCTGCACGGTCGGGATGAAGAACAGCTTGGGCGGGAACGCGAAGATCTCCTGCTGGGGCTTGAACGACATCTGGAGGAGCCAGAGGAAGGGGAACATGACGACCAGGATCAGCACGACCACGGCCGTGTAGGCGATCCAGCGTCGCGTCGAGAGCCTCGGCCGACGGGGGCGGGCTGCGAGGGCCGGGCTACTCAACGTCGACCTCCAGGCCCACTAGGCGGATGATGAGCAGGCTCAGGGCGAAGGTGGCCGCCACCATCACGACGGTGATGGCGCTCGAGAAGCCGAGGTAGGAGAAGTTGAACGCCTGGATGAAAGCATAGAAGTTGGTCACCTCGGTCACCGTACCGGGGCCGCCCTCGGTCAGGACGTAGATCAGCGGGAAGGCCTTGATGCTGTCGATTAGCCGGAACAGCCCGGCCACCAGCAGGGCCGGCCGGAGCAGGGGCAGGACGACGTAGAGGAAGGTCTGCCAGGGTCCGGCCCCGTCGATGCGGGCCGCTTCGAGCGGCTCGCTCGGCATCATCTGGAGCGCCGCCAGGAGCATCAGCATCGTGAAGGGGAACCACTCCCAGACGTCGGCGATGATGACCGACCAGAGGGCGTAGTCGGGGCTCGTGATCATCGCCGGGGCCGGCCGGCCGATGGCGGCCAGGAACTGGTGGATCGGGCTGATGTCCGGCGTGTAGAGGACCTTCCAGATGATCGCCACGACGATCGGCGGCAGGACCATCGGGATCAGGAAGGTGGTGCGGACCGCTTCCAGGAACCGCGACTGGGTGTTCAGCATCAGGGCGACGGCCAGGCCGGCCAACAGTTGCAGGACCACGGTCGCCGCGGAGAGCTTGACCTGGACGAAGAGCGAGTTGTGGAAGCGCGTGTCCGAGAGCAGGGCCTCGTAGTTTCGGAGCGGATCGGAGAAGTTCCAGGCCGTCCCCGGGAGCGTCAGGTTCAGCGGCGTGAAGCTGGTCACCACGAGGTAGATCGCCGGGGCCAAGGTCACCACCGCGAGGACCGCCAGGGCCGGGATCAGGCCGAGCACGAAGGCGCGGCGGCGCTCGGCCGCCCAACCGGTCGCCGCCGGCGTTGCCCGCGCCTGGCCAGTCGGCGAGGCTGCGCGCTCGCTCCGAAGCATCAGGCTCCCGCTACGCCCTAGCCATCCACCTGCACGCCGGACTTTTTCAGGTCGGCGACGGCCTCGGCCTGGGCCTGCTTCATGGCGTCCTCGGCCGTCATCTGGCGCGTCGCGATGACCTCGATCGCCTTGTTGATCTTGTCGCCGACCTGTGGGAAGACCGGCACGGTCCGGTACTTCATGTAGCCGGTCTTGCCGCCCAGCTCCAGGACCTGGGTGTAGAGCGAAGCCACGTCCTGGCCATTGAGGGTCATCTTCTGCTTGAACTCCGGGCTGTTGATCACCGACAGGCGGCAGGGCGCGGCGTAGCCCTTCTCGGTGACCACCCGTGCGACCATCTCCTTGGACATCGCCCACTTGATGAACTCCCAGGCCGCCTCCTTCTTGCGGGAGCCGACCGGGATGCCGAAGCCGTGGGAGTTCGAGCCCGGGAACTGCCCGGCCGGGCCGCCCGGCATCAGTGCGAAGCCGGCCGTCTTGGCGACCTGGCTCTTCTCCGGCATGCCGACCGGCACCATCCAGGCGACCGCCTGGGTGCGCATGTTGGCGCGCCCCTGGAGCTGGGCGGTCATCGCCTGGTCGTCGGTGTAGGAGAGGACACCCTCCGGAGTGAAGCTGCGCAGGACGTTGGAGTACCACTCCGCCGCCTTGATCGCCTCGGGCGTGTTGAGAGTCGGCGTGAGGTTGCCGGGCGGGTCCTTGAAGACCGTTCCCCCGAAGCCCATCAGGTAGGGGATCCAGTTCCAGTGGTGGAGCTTGTCGGCGACGAAGGCCTTGGTCCCGTCCTGGTCGTTCACCGCCTCGAGGACCTTGGTCATCTCGTCGAAGGTCGTCGGCAGCTTGAGGCCGGCCTTCTCGACCAGGTCGGCGCGGCCGGCGCCGTTGATCATCGCCCCGACTTCCCAGGGGTAGCCGTAGATCGTCCCCTTGTCGTCCTTCAGTGAGGCCAGCGCGCCGGAGGGCCAATCGTCCACACCCCAGTCGGGCGGCGTCTTGTTCGGGTCCTTGGCCAACTCCTCGATCGGGTGGAACCAGCCGGCCCCGATCCAACGCCCCGAGTAGACGAAGGTGATGTTCAGGAAGTCCCAGGCGCTGCCCTGGGTCGACAGCTCGAGGTCAGTCCGCTGGTTGTAGACTGGAAAGGCCTGGAGGTCCAGGTTGACCTTCATGCCCGACTGCTCCTCGAACTGGGGCAGGTACTCCTTTAGCGCCTCCTGATAGACGTGCTGGAAGGAGGCGCCACTGATCGTGACCCCAGCGAAGGGCTTGGCCGCGCCGGTCTGGCCCGGCG
>JACCZL010000778.1 GCA_013695975.1 Chloroflexota bacterium | reverse complement strand
CGACGAAGCCGGTCACGCCGGGCGTGTTCCGCACGACGTACCACGAGTCATCAGACATCGACATCTGGACCAGCACGTAGCCTGGGAAGACCTTCTTCTGGACCGTCCGTCGCTGGCCGTCCTTGATCTCGATCTCTTCCTCGGTCGGAATGACGACCTGGAAGATCTTGTCCTGGACGCCCATCGACTCCACTCGATGCTCCAGATTAGTTTTGACTTTGTTCTCGTAGCCCGAGTACGTGTGGATTACGTACCACTGACGGTCGTCCTGGGGCGTGAGATCGAGGTCGCCATCGCCGCCCGTCGGCGGTGCCACGGCAACCGGCTCATCCACGATGGTCTGTGCGTTTCGCGCCATAATCTCCGATCCCGCTGCGTGTTTAGAACCCGGCTGCTCCGGTGACCTGGAGCAGGAGACGGAAGAACTCCTGGAACAGAAAGTCGATCCCTCCGAGGAAAACGCCGAGGGCGGCCGAGAGGGCGATCACCACCCCGGTCAGGTTCATCGCCACCTTTCGCGTGGGCCAGATGACCTTGCGGACCTCGCTCCGCAGCTCGCGCACGAAGTTGCCGAGCCCCTGTCCCCGCTGGCCCAGGCTGAAGCGGCGTCCGCCGGTCGGCGCGAGTGGCCGCGCTGGACGCGACCGCGGCGTCTGGCGGGCGGTGGTTCGGTTGGTGGCCGGCACATTGGTCGGTGGCATAGCGTGTTCTCTCATCCCGGTCCACGCTGACGGCGGACACGATGGCAACGAGCGGCTGGCGAGGCACGGCCCGCGGCGCTGCCGACAGGGCGTCCGACCCATCGGCAAGCGGGGAAAGCTCGACCTACTCGGAGAAGGCCGTTCCTCGGCAAACTATACTCGACCCCCCGAGCGGCGAGCAAGCGGCGCGGGTTGACAGCGAGCCGTCTTAGGCGTACGCTATCGCCAACTTAGACCTCCCAGTGCGTATCTTGCGCGGAGCCGTCCGCGGAAGCGAGGCCATGGGACCTGCACAGCTCGCGCTGACCCGTGCACGCCCGCCCCCGACCGCGTCGCCGTAGAACCTCGAGCGCCGGTGCCGAGAGATTCGGCTAGCGCACCCACCCGGCCGAGCCGCGCGATCTGCCGCGGCCGCTGCCCTCATCGCCATCCGGCGCGGTCTCGGCCCACCCGTACTCGTAGCCTAGCCGCGAGTACGACGGAGTACGAACAGAGGAGGAACGCATGGCAGAGGCAGTCTCTCGAGGAGCAGGGTTCGACCCGGAAGCGCAAGTCGATGCCCAGGAGATCCACAAGGTACCTGATCCGTTCCCATTGACGATGGCCGGCATGTTCGCGATGCTCGGGCCACAGGCGGTCAACTTCGGAATCTCGATCGGTGGCGGCGAGGCCTACCTGCTGCCGAACGTCGCGGCCCGCGGCACGCTGGGGATGCACTGGCTCATGCTGGTGTCGGTCGTCATCGAGACGGCGCTGGTCTACGAGTGCATCAAGTACAGCGTCTGCACGGGGCGGTCCTTCTTCGCGGCCACCAACGAGCTTCGGCCGTACGGCTTCTGGCCGTGGTTCTGGGCGGTGGCGGCGATCCTGACCTACGCCTGGCCCGCCTGGATGGGTGGCGCGATCGTGGCAGCCCAGCGGTTCACCGGCATCTCGACCCAGTCGGTCGTCCCGAGCTCGACATTGCCGCCCCAGTACTTCTGGGCGGTCGTTGCCCTGGTGCTGGTGCTGGTCGTCTTCTACTTCTCGAATAAGACCTGGAACTTCCTCGAGAAGTTCTTTACGTTCATCATGTTCGCCAACATCCTCCTGGTGCTGGTGATCACGGTGATCGCGGCGCGGCCCGAGCACTACGCCCAGGTATTCCTGGGCTACATAGGGCTCACCTTCCTGACCCAGGGCTACCCCCAGGGCCTGCCGCTCACCGACGCGCTGGCGCTCTACAACCAGCCGGGTGGCAGCCTGATGTGGGTCAGCTTCTGGGCCGTGGCGGCCGGCTGGGGGATGGGCAAGCACGCCGGCCAGGTAACCGGCGTGCTCCAGCCGCCCGAGAAGATCACCGCCCGGGAGCTGCGCTGGGACTCGAACGACCCCGAGGAAGTCGGGAAGATGAAGCAATGGATCAAGGGCGGCGGCTACAGCCTGATCCTCTGGTGGGCGATCATCGGCGGCTTTATCATGACGTACCTGTACTCGGTAGCCGGGCTCGCCTACCTCAACGCTGGCTTCCAGCAGACCGGCCAGGTGCCGACCGGCGTTGAAGTCCCGCTCCAGATGGCAACCGTCGCCGGCGGTGTGCTCGGGCCGATGGCCGGCTGGCTGATGCTGCTGGTCATCATGGTGACGCTGTACGACGCCCAGTTCCCGTTCTACGACACCTACATCGGCCGCACCACGACCGATGCAATGGCGGTGACGAACAAGACCGGTGGAAAGTCGTACCGCTTCTGGTACTTCGCCGTAGTCACGGCGGTGGTCCTGGCCGGGTTCTACCTGGTCACGGTCGCCCAGCCGTTCATCCTCTGGACCGGCGTCGCGATCGCCTCGATCGTCTACCGCTCGATCGGATCGTTGCAGATCATGTATCTGAACAACACGCGGCTGCCGGCCGCGTTCAAGGTCAGCCCGCTGAACACCGGACTACTCTGGTTCAGCATGGTCAGCGGCATTTTGGCGGTTGCCGCGTGGTTCGTCCTGGTCTTCCCCGGCGAGGCCTGCAAGCAGGCCGGCCTGTTCTGCTAGACGCAGGGTCCTATGACCAGACGCTCGTCAGGCGGCAGGGGCACTTCATGCC
>JACCZL010000776.1 GCA_013695975.1 Chloroflexota bacterium | reverse complement strand
ACGGCCCCGTCTCGAGCTACGGCCCGCAGGCGTACGAGGCCGCGAACATCATCCTGACGGGGGTCCAGAAGGCCGGCACGGCCGACCGCGCCGCGATCGTCGACGCCGTCCGCCAGACCAAGGACTTCAAGGGCATCCTCGGCATCCCGATCACCTTCGACGAGAAGGGTGACGTGGCCGGTGGCCAGATCTTCATCTTCCGCGTCAAGGACGGCAAGTTCGTCCAGGATCGGCTGATCAAGACCCGCGCGTAGCGACGTGGCGCGCGGGCGAGGCGGCGAGGGATCTGCACCCCGGCCGCGTCGCCGCGTCGTCCACCCGGAGGCGGCATGTCCCTCACCCAGGCGCTCGACATCCTGCCGCAGCAACTCGTGTTCGGGCTGACGCTCGGGAGCATCTACGCCCTCCTGGCGCTCGGCTACACGATGGTCTACGGCATCCTCTACATGATCAACTTCGCCCATGGCGACGTCTTCATGATCGGCTCGTTCGTCGGCTGGGGCGTCTTCTCCGTATTTCTGGGCGAGCGCCTGATGGGGCTCGGCCCGGTGGTGGTGCTGCCGGCGATGATGCTCTGCGCGGTGGCCGTCTGCTCGACCGTGGGCGTGTCGCTCGAGCGCTTCGTGTACCGGCCGCTCTACGCCCGCGGTGCCAGCCGGCTCGGCCCGCTCATCAGTGCGATCGGGGCGTCGCTCTTCCTCCAGAACTTCGTGCTGGTGACCCAGGGCGCCCGAATGAAGGTCTACGACACCGGTAGCCTCTTCCCCCCGGCCCTGGGGGTGCAGGTCGGCACGATTCGCCTATCGGCGCTCGTGATCCTGATCGTCGTCACCGCCATGATCGCGATGCTCGGGCTGGACTGGTTCGTCCACAACACCCGCGTTGGGCGGGGCATGCGCGCGGTGGCCGAGAACCGCGACATCGCCTCGCTGATGGGCGTGGACCTGAACCGGATCGTCTCCCTGACCTTCCTCATTGGCTCGGCTCTGGCGGGCATCGGCGGCGTCCTGGTCGGGCTGTACTACACCCAGATCGACTTCTTCCTGGGCTGGTTCGCCGGCTTAAAGGCGTTCACCGCGGCAGTGCTGGGGGGTATCGGCAACATTCGCGGCGCGATGCTCGGTGGCCTGGCGCTCGGCATCATCGAGAGCCTCGGGGTCACCGTCCTGGCGGTGACCGGCCCGACGACCGGCTTCGGTCTTGCCTACAAGGACATGATCGCGTTCGGCGTCCTGATCGTCGTGCTGATCTTCCGGCCGACCGGGATCCTCGGCGAGCGAGTCGCCGAGCGGGTCTAAGCGTGCGCCTGCCCGCCTCGATCACGCCGCCTGGGGCCGAGCGGCTCCGGCGCGGCGTGGGCGCACGCCGCGAGCTGCTCCTGGCGGGATGCGCCATCCTGGTCCTGGTCTATCCGTGGATCGCGCCGAGCGACTACTGGATCCGAGTCGCCTGCTGGGTCGGGCTGTATGCGATGCTCGCCAGCGGGCTGAACGTCGTCGTCGGCCTGGCCGGGCTGCTCGACCTGGGTTACGTGGCGTTCTACGGGATCGGCTCCTACGCCTTCGCGCTGCTCGCCTCGGGCCAGTTCGACATCCACTGGTCGTTCTGGGCGATCGTCGTCGTCGCGCTCGCGGTCACCGCCCTGGCCGGCATCCTGCTCGGCATCCCGGTGCTGCGCCTGCGCGGCGATTACCTGGCGATCGTGACGCTCGGCTTCGGCGAGATGACCTACATCTTGCTGATCAACCTGGACCGGCCGATCAACATCACCAACGGCACCAACGGTATCGTCGGCGTCGACACACCCCGGCTCGGCGCCTTCAGCTTCGACGCCAACTGGAAGTACTACTACCTGATCCTGGCCTTCCTGCTGCTGGGCCTGTTCGTGATCCAGCGGGTGAACCGTTCGCGGCTGGGCCGCGCCTGGATCGCGCTGCGCGAGGACGAAGTGGCGGCCGCCGCCAACGGGATAAATACGACGACCACCAAGCTGTGGGCCTTCGGCCTCGGCGCGTCCTTCGCCGGGGTGGTCGGCTCGATCGCGGCCGCGCTCCAGGGCTCGGTCTTCCCGGACAGCTTCCTGTTCGCGGAGTCGACACTGATCCTGGCGATGGTCGTCCTCGGCGGGATGGGCAATATCCTCGGCGCGGTCGTCGGGGCGGCGATCCTGGTGGTCCTACCGGAGCTGCTCCGCCCGTTGCAGGCCTATCGGCTGCTCATCTTCGGGGTGCTGCTGATGGTGATGATGGTCGTCCGACCGGAGGGCATCGTGGTCAGCCGCCGCCGCCGGCGCGAGCTGCGCCCAGAGGACGACGAGCTCGCCACCCGGCAGCGCGAGACGCTCTACGACGTCGAGCGCGGCGTGACCCCGTGAGCTGGCCCCTCCCGTGAGCGGCCCCTTGCTCGAGGCGCGCCGGCTCACGATGCGCTTCGGCGGCCTGGTGGCGGTGGACGACGTCGACCTCCGCGTCGAGGAGGGGCAGATCTGGGCGGTGATCGGCCCGAACGGAGCCGGCAAGACGACGCTCTTCAACATGATCACCGGCCTCTACCGCCCCGCGGCGGGCGACGTGGTCTTCAGTGGCAAGAGCATCGTCGGGCGCTCGCCGAACCAGATCGTCTCGCGCGGCGTCGCCCGCACGTTCCAGAACATCCGCCTGTTCGCCAACATGACCGCGCTCGAGAACGTGCTGGTCGGCCGGCACTGCCGGCTGCGGAGCGCCCCATGGAGCGCCGTCTTCGGCACGAAGGCGGAGCGGCAGGAAGAGGCCCAGGCCCGCGCGACTGCCCGCGAGCTGCTCGAGCTCGTGGGCCTGGACGGCGCCGAGGACCACCTCGCCAAGCACCTGCCCTACGGGATGCAGCGCCGGCTCGAGATCGCCCGCGCGCTCGCCTCCGACCCGCGCCTCCTGCTCCTCGACGAGCCGGCCGCCGGCGCCAACCCGGCCGAGGCGGTGGCGCTGATGCGCCTGATCCGCCAGGTCCGCGACCGCGGTGTGACCATCTTCCTGATCGAGCACCACATGAACGTCGTGATGGGCGTCTCCGACTACGTCTCCGTGCTCGACTACGGCGTCAAGATCGCCGAGGGCCGGCCCGACAGCGTCCAACGCGACCCGAAAGTGATCGAGGCCTATCTCGGGGCCGGCCAGCGCGTGCCAAAGTCCCGCGTGCGAAGCGAGGCGAGTGGCAACGGGCGTGCCCCGGCCCTCGAGCTGCTCGACGTCGAGGCGAGCTACGGCGGGATCCGCGCGCTCAAAGGTGTCTCGCTGACCGTCGACGAGGGCGAAATCGTCACGCTGATCGGCTCCAACGGGGCCGGTAAGACCACGACGCTGAAGGTGGTCGCCGGGCTGGTCCGCGCCCGCGCCGGCGAGGTGCGGCTGCACGGCGAGCGCGTCGACGGCCTGGCGCCCCACAAGATCGTCGGGCGAGGGGTTTCCGTTGCGCCGGAGGGGCGTGGCATCTTCCAGCGCATGACCGTGCTGGAGAACCTCCTGATGGGCGCCTTCGACCGCCGCGACCGCGGTGAGATCGAGGCCGACCTGACGCGGGTCTTCGAGCTCTTTCCACGCCTGCGCGAGCGCCCGCGACAGCTTGGCGGGACGCTGTCCGGCGGCGAACAGCAGATGCTGGCCATCGGTCGCGCGCTCATGGCCCGCCCGGAGCTGCTCCTCCTCGACGAGCCCTCGCTCGGCCTGGCGCCGCTGCTGGTCGAAACGATCTTCGACATCATCCAGACGATCAACGCCCAGGGCACCACGATCCTGCTGGTCGAGCAGAACGCCCGCCGAGCGCTGGAGGTCGCCGACCGCGGCTACGTCCTCCGAAGCGGCGAGATCGTCCTGGCCGACACCGCCCCGCGCCTCCTGGCGAGCAAGACCGTCCAGGACGCCTATCTCGGCGGCCAGGCGGAAACAACGGCAGGTGCCGAACTGGAGCGGAACAGCTCGAGCGCGTAGGTGTCCCACGTAGTCCCGACCCTCCTCGGCACAGACGGCCGAGCGACGGTCCGATCTCGTCGCGTCGACGTGTCCCAGCCTGGCGGTCACCGACGCGTCTACGGCGCCGAGTGGTCCGCGATTCTCCAGGGCTACCAGCCGTAGGGCAACCCGAGCGCGGCATACAGGTCGCGCGCGGCGGAGAGGAAGACCCCGAACGCCATCACCAGCAGGCTCCAGTGCAGCGGCGAGAGGTCGCCGAGAGGGGCCGCGACGAGGGC
>JACCZL010000775.1 GCA_013695975.1 Chloroflexota bacterium | reverse complement strand
CGAGTGGTACCCGAGTGTCTCCGCCTGGCGGGCGAGCCGGACCTGGTTCTCAGGCGTCGCCCAAGCACCGGCGATCGGGAGGGAGAAGCCGAGTTTCATGCAACGCTCCTATCGGGCTGTGAACCTCTCCAAATGCTTCCGAGCAGAAGTTGCAGCATGACAAACGGGGGGGCGCCCATGCTGCAACGACTCGTGGGACGCATTTAGGATAGCCCGCGCCCGCGCTGGCGCCACCCACACCCCAGCCCGAGGGCGCTATAGTAGGGCACTGATGTGCGTGCGGAGGACTGGGACGGTATGGCGACGGTGCGGCGGGCCGGAGTGGCCGGGGCCGGGACGATGGGCTCGGGGATCGCGATCGTGCTCGCTCGGGCGGGGCTCGAGACGGTCGTGCGGGAGGTCTCGCCCGAGCGGCTGGCCGAGGGTCGGCGGCGGATCGAGGGCTTCTTCGACGGTGGCATTCGGCGGGGGAAGCTGACGCCTGAGCAGAAGGACGAGGCGCTGGATCGCGTCGACTGGGTCACCGGGCTGGGCGACCTGGCGGACTGCGAGGTGGTGGTCGAGGCAATCTGGGAGAACCTCGACGCCAAGAAGGCGCTGTTCGGCGAGCTGAACGACGTCTGCTTTCCTGAGACGATCTTCGTGTCGAACACGTCGACGCTGTCGGTGACGGCGATGGCGGCGGGCTCAGACCGACCGGATCGCGTGGTGGGGATGCACTTCTGCAATCCAGCCCCACTGATGAAGCTCGTCGAGCTCTCGCGGGCGCTCCAGACCAGCGATGAGACGTTCGCGCGAGCGACGGCCTTCGGAGAGCAGCTCGGCAAGGTCGTAGTCTCGACCAAGGACACCCCCGGCTTCGTCGTCAACCGTTTCCTGATCCCGTTCGAGAACGACTGCATCCGCGCCCTCGAGGCCGGACTCGGCACGGTCGAGGAGATCGACAAGGCGGTCAAGCTCGGACTCGGCTACCCGATGGGGACCTTCGAGCTGTTGGACGTGGTCGGGCTGGACATCCACTACGAGGTCTCGACGAGCCTCTTCCGCGAGCTCCACGAGCGCCGCTTCGCACCACCTCCGCTGGTCATGAAGATGATCGAAGCCGGCTACCTGGGCCGCAAGAGCGGGCGGGGCTTTTACCGCTACGAAGGGCAGGCGGTGTTCGGAGCGTGACGGGAGACGCTATGGGTGAACAGACGGTTGGCGTGCTCGGGTGCGGGACGATGGGCTCGGGGATCGCCCAGGTCGCGGCGGCGGCTGGGCGATCCGCGATTGTGTTCGAGGTCGACCAGTCGGCGCTCGAGGCGGGGCTCGGGCGAATCGAGCGGTCGCTGGCCGAGGGCGTCCGGCGGGGAAAGCTCGACGAGCAGGAGGGAGCGGCGATCCGCGGCCGGATCCGGGGCACGACGAGCTGGGCCGACCTGCGGCCGTGCCAGGTGGTGGTCGAGGCGATCGTCGAGAACCTGGCGGCCAAGCAGGAGGCGATGCGGGCGCTCTCCGATGTTCTGGAGCCAGACGCCCTGGTGGCGACGAACACGTCCTGCCTCTCGGTGACCGAGATCGCCTCGTCCTACCGCCATCCCGAGCGGGTGGTCGGGCTCCACTTCTTCAATCCGGCCCAGGTCATGAAGCTGGTCGAGGTCGTGCGCGCAGTCGAGACGACGGACGAGGCGTTCGAGCAGGCCTACGAGTTTGCTCGCGGGATCGGCAAGGAGCCGATCCGCACCAAGGACTCGCCGGGCTTCCTAGTCAATCGCCTCTTGATCCCGTACATGAACCAGGTGATGCAGGCCTACGACGATGGGCTGTCGAGCCGGGATGAGCTCGACGCCGCGGTCGAGCTGGGGCTCGGCTACCCGATGGGGCCGCTGAAGCTGGGCGACCTGGTGGGGCTCGACGTCGCCCTGCACGCGGCCGAGGCGCTCTACGCCGACACCCGTCAGGAGGAGTTTGCCCCGCCGCCGCTGTTGCGTCGGATGGTCAAGGCCGGCCGCCTTGGTCGAAAGACGGGTCGCGGCTTCTACGACTACGCACCAACAAGCTCCACGGTGGCGGAGCAGTAGTGGACTGTCAACCACGGTCTGATGGGTCCTCGTAGGGGCGGGTGGGGACAAGCCCCGCCCCTACATCCACGCCCTGGCTGAGGGCGGGGACAAGCCCCGCCCCTACGGCGTACCGACCCATCGATGCGTCGCAAGTCCTGGTCGGAAGCACTGAGATCGGGTGGGAGGTCAGGGGTGGACGGGCTGCGCTTGACGCCTGAGATGGTGGATCGCTATACGGCCCAGGGGTCGTGGGGCGCCACGTTGCTGCACGACTACCTCGCTCGCCATGCGGCCGAGCGGCCCCAGCGAGAGGCGGTCGTGAGCCCGGCGCGAGGCTCCGAGGAGCGGGCACGGCTGACCTGGCGGCAGCTTGGGGCGGAGGTCGAGCGCGCCGCGGGGGGGATGCGGGCGCTGGGACTGGGCACGGGAGACGTCGTCTCGATCCAGCTCCCGAACTGGTACGAATACCTCGTCCTTGCCCTGGCGACCAGTCGGATCGGCGGGGTCATCAACGGCATCACCCCGATCTACCGCCAGTACGAGCTGCGCTTCATCCTCGAGCGCACGGCCTCGAAGCTGATGGTCATTCCGGCCGAGTTCCGGGGCTTTGATTACGTCGGCATGGTGCGCGGTCTCCGCAACGAGCTGCCGAGCCTTCGGCACGTGGTGGTGGTCGGGAGCGAGCCGGCCGTCGGCGCTGGCTTCATGAGCTATGACGAGCTGCTGGCTCGATCGCCTAGCGAGGCGGACGGTACGACGCCAGGCATCGATGCCAACGATGTCGTCCAGATTGCTTTTACGTCTGGCACGACCGGCGAGCCGAAGGGCGCCATGCACACCCACAACACCCTTCGAGCGACCGGCCAGGGCTTGATCGATCAGCTCGAGCTCCAGCCCGAGCAGGTCAACCTGGTCGTGTCGCCGGTCGGGCACCAAACCGGTTTCCTGTGGGGGCTGCTGATCAGCCTGATGCTCGGGGGCAAGATGGTCTTCTGCCCGCGCTGGGACCCGGTTCAGGTCGTCGAGGAGATCGCCCGCGAGGGGGTGACGACGATCGCCGGGGCGACGCCCTTCCTACGGGACCTGACCTACGCCCCGAACCTGACGCCCGAGAAGGTGGCGACGCTGCGCACCTTCATCACGGCCGGGGCGCCGATCCCGCCGATCGTGGTCCGCGACGGGTCGGCCCGCCTCGGTAAGATCCACGCCGGTTGGGGCATGACCGAGTACGGGCTCGTGACGGCGCTGGCGGCGTCCGACCCCCAGGAGAAGGCGGAGATCAGCGATGGGCGGGCCCTCCCGTGGGCCGAGGTCCGCGTCCAGGACGCGGACGGCCATTTGAGCGGTCCTGGCGAAGAGGGCGACCTCCAGATTCGCGGCCCGGGCCTCTTCGTCGGCTACTACAAGCGGCCCGACTTCAACGACGCCAGCTTCACCGAGGACGGCTTCTTGAAGACCGGCGATCGGGCCTACCTCGACGCGGAAGGGTTCCTGAGGATCGCCGGCCGCACCAAGGACATCATCATTCGCGGCGGCGAAAACATCCCGGTGGTCGAGATCGAGGCGCTCCTCTACGCCCACCCACGGATCCAGGACGTCGCCATCGTGGCGATGCCCGACGAACGCCTCGGCGAGCGTGCCTGCGCCTACGTCGTGCTCAAGCCCGGCGCCGGCGGCATCGACCTCCAGGAGATCACGAGCTTCCTGCTCGGGCACCAGGTCGCCAAGCAGAAGCTGCCGGAGCGCCTGGAGCTGATCGACGTCTTGCCCCGCACGATCACCGGCAAGGTCCAGAAGTTTCAGTTGCGGGAGGACATCAAGCAGAGGTTGGCACCTTAGGGGCGCGATTCATCGCGCCCTGATCGCCACGGCGTTCTCGCACCGGACCGACGTGCTCGCCTCTGAGGGCGCGATGAATCGCGCCCTTACGAGCGCCCGTCACTCACC
>JACCZL010000774.1 GCA_013695975.1 Chloroflexota bacterium | reverse complement strand
GGGAGAGGGAGCCTTGGCTCCCTCTCCCCCTGGGAGAGGGCGGGGGGTGAGGGCTTTTGGCCACCGGCGGACTCTTCTAGAACCACAAGATCTCCCAATACCCTCGCAGCCGCTCGACCAAGAGCGGGCGATCGATCCGGCCACGGAGGTAGGCACGGAGGCTGCGGGCGAGGCGATAGCCGACGCCGAGCCAGACGATCGTCTTGAGCGCGGCGTAGCCGACCAGGCCGCGGTGCTTGCGGTAGAAGTACGCCTGGCTGCGGTGGAACTCGACCGACATCCGCTCCCGATGGGCCGACGTGCTGGCCGCGCCGATGTGGCGGACTCGGGCGTCCGGGGTGTAGAGCGTCTGCCAACTGGCGCGCCGCAGCCTCGCGCAGAGGTCGGTCTCCTCGAAGTACATGAAGAAGCGCGGATCGAGCACGCCGACCTGGTCGAGCGCCGCGCGCCGCAGGAGCAGGCAGGCCCCCAGCAGGTGCTCTGCCTGAAACGGCGCGGCGAACTGCTCTCGACGATAGCGTCCGTTGCTCGGGCTGTCGATCGGCACGACGTCGAAGAAACCGAAGAAGGCCTGGCGCAGATCGGGAGCCCGAAAGGCAGAGTGCTGGAACGAGCCATCGGCATTCTCGAGCCGCGCGCCAACCGCTCCGGCTCGCGGATGGGCCTCCGCGAAGTCTACCAGGCGCCGAAGGGCGTCGACGTGGACCAGCGTGTCCGGGTTGAGCAGCAAAACGTAGCGCCCGCCAGCCATCGCGATCGCCTGATTGTTCGCACGTCCGAAGCCGACGTTGCGGGCATTGACAATCAGCGCCGCCTCGGGGAACCGTTCGGCCACCATCGCGGCGCTGCGGTCCCGTGAGGCGTTGTCGACCACGAAGAGCTCCGACTGGAGCCCTTCCCGCGCCTCGCGGACCGATTCCAGGCAGCGCTCGAGGGCCTCGCAGGTGTTGTAGCTGACGACGACGATCGAGAGGGCGGTGCGTAGCCGAGCTTCGCTGGGCGAGGGCTCTCCGCCACGCGAGCGGTTCCTCGGCATGGTCACGGCGACGCCATGACCGAGACAAGATAGCCGCTCGACACGCGTCGGCGAGCCTGGACGACCCCGCGCAGCCGCAGCAGCGCCGGTAGCTCGCGCAGGGCGTCGAGCTGGCCGCGGAGGCGGGCCCGCGCCGCCGGTTCGCGGAGGTGGCGGGCGGCCTCGGCGGCCAGCCGAAGCTGGGCGACGACGATCCGCGGCCAGAGTCGTCGGAGGAGGGGGCTCGGCATGTCCTTGACGACCACGCGGAGGAAGTTGCGACCACAGTAGTAGCTGGCAAGGGGACCGCCACCGGTCGCGCTCAGCATGTGGTAGACGATCGCCGTCGGGACGAAGATGCAACTGTAACCGAGAAGCTGGGCCCGAAACGCGAGGTCGACGTCCTCGCAGTACATAAAGAACGACTCGTCGAAGAGCCCGACGTCGTCCAGCATCCGACGACGGTAGGCCGCCGCTCCTGCGCACGCCCCGAAGACCGCCTCGGTCGCGGCGTAGCGGCCGTCGTCCTGCTCCCAGACGCCGCGGTTCCCTGGAATGCCGTCGAGGCGATAGTAGTCGCCGGCCGAGTGGATCACGTCGCGGCGGTCGAAGAGCAGCAGCTTCGACGCGGCCGAGCCGGCTTCGGGATGGGCTGCGAGGCCGCGGACCAGCTCGCCGAGCCACGCCGGGTGGGCCTCGGTGTCGTTGTTGAGGGTGACGACGATCTCGGCGTCGGTCGCCAGGATGCCGGCATTGGTCCCGCCGGCCAGGCCGAGGTTGCGGTCCAGCGCCAGGACGCGGACTTCGGGGAACTCGCCGGCCATGAGGTCGAGCGACCGATCGGTCGAGCCGTTGTCGACCACGACCGTCTCGAACTCGCGGAAGCGCTGGCGCCGGAGGGCATCCAGGCACGTCCGAAGGAGATGGGCGCCGTTCCAGTTGGGGATGATGACCGCGATCATATCGAGGCGTCCTCGGGGCCTTCAGGCGCCCCGACGACGGATGATCGTGCGGTAGGCCAGGGCGGCGAAGGTGGGATGGCGGACCAGCTCGGGATCGCCGTCGAGGTCGACGTGGTAGAGGCCAAAGTCTCCATGCGCTCCGGTCGGCAGGCCCCACTCGCGGTTGGTGGTGAGGCTCCAGGCCAGGTGACCGATGACGTTGACCCCGTCTTGGCGGGCGTGCTGGACCTCGCGCACGTGGTCGCGCAGGTAGCGGGCTCGCTTCTTGTCGCCGCACTCGGCGGCGACGCCATTCTCGATGATGAAGATCGGCTTGTCGGGGAACAGGTCCTTGAAGTACCGCAGCGCCCCATACAGCCCGGCCGGCCAGATCGGCGCGCTGTTGTAGCGACGCTCGAGGACCTCCATGAGCGTTCCGATCTGGACCAGCAGTGGGGTGCCAAAGTAATAGTCGAATGCGACGTAATCTTGCTGGTCGCGGCAATCGGGCGGACACAAGAAGGTGGGCAGATCGCCGCGCATGCCCAGGTGCCACCAGTTGGCCGCGACGAACGAAAACATCGCGCCAAAGCGGTGGAGGTCGGCGAGGACGCGGGCGAGCGGTCGGAGCAGCGGTAGGCTGCCGCCGCGGGCCAGCAGCGTCAGCAGTCGGTTCTCCGCCCGCGTCGGGCGGGCCACGATCCGCCCCTCGCGCAGCACCCACTCCTCCTCGTTCCAGCCCTTCTCCGAGCGTGCCCGCCAGTCGACGAGGTGCATCAGTGGAAACGGGACACGCCAGAAGCGATCCGGCAGCCCGAGGTAGTAGCCGTTGGCCGAGACCAGTCGGCGCTCGCCGCCGGGCCCTGAACGGAGCACCCGACGGGCCTCGCGATTGGCCTTGAACAGGTTGCGGATCACCTCGGCGGTCGCCCGCATACTCTCGCTATCGTCGGCGCTCGGCGGGAGGCCAGGCGGCCAGGCATAGGCCTGCATCCAGAATGGCTTGAGGTACCCGAAGACGAGGGCGTTCGGCTCGTTGATCGTGATCCAGTAGCGGGCGCGGTCGCCGAGCGCGTCGCGGACGCGGGCGGTGTACTCGCCGAACCAATCCGGGAACGACGGCGCTCGGAGTCCGCCGCGCTCCTCGACGTGGCGGGGCCAGACGAAGTGCATCAGCGTGACGATCGGCTCCATGCCGGCCGCGATGATCGTGTCGACGAGCCGCCGATAATGATCGAGTGCCGCCTGCGAGAAGCGGCCCGGCTCCGGCTCGACCCTCGCCCAGGCGATCGAGAAGCGGAATGCCTTTGCCCCGAGCTGCCGCGCGAGCTCGACGTCCTCGGGGTAGCGGTTCCAGAAATCGGTCGCCCGACCCCGCGTCTGGCAGCATGCCTGGCCCGGGTGGCGCAGCGGATGGCGCGCCTCCCAGTCATCCCAGACGTCAGGAAAGCGCGGATCGAACGCCTCGCACTGATGGTCAGCGGTCCCGACCCCGAACAGGAAGTCCGCTGGGAGGGATTGGCGCTTCGGGCGGAGCAGTCGCTGGACGGCCTGTTTCGGCGTGCTGGATGTCGGCATGATGAAAGTGTAATAGGAGCAGGGTTTCGCCGTAGTGCGCAATCTGGGATGCGTGCTCAGCCCGCGGTAGACGACTGTACTCTACAATTGTCATCCTGAGCGCAGCGAAGCATCTCGGTCCTGGACTAGGGAGGCAAGGCCCTTGGCTCCGCTCAGGGTGGCAGGCTGAGAGCGTCCGAGAACTCGTGGACCGAACGAGGGAGCGCGAGGGGCGCTCGATTCTGCAGGATTTCTTCGCTTCGCTCAGAATGACAAGGTGGTCGTTTCTCTTGGACGAGATGCTCGCGTCGTCGCACGCGGGCCACCAAGTGTGTGCGTTACCCGAGATGACCCACCAGGACTTGTTGCGGTAGTCCGTCTTCCGAAGCGCGCGATGGGGTCGAAGGACAGTACCCGGAGCACAAGTGGTCTGGCATGGTTCCGTTGCTGGGTGCGGAATGTGTCAGCCATGTAGGGGCGCACGGCGTGCGCCCTCGCTGCGCTGCCTGCAAGCAAGGGCGCACGCCTGCGCCACACCCCTCCAGGTGGGAGCATCACGGTCAGTGTCGAGCGAGTCGGCTCCCGGGCGCGGCTGATCGTGGCGGACACCAGGGGTCGGGATCGAGCCGCGGCATCTGCCGAGGATCTTCGATCCCTACGCCAGGGTGCTGACGCCGAGAGCTGGCTGAGCCGCGCGGGAATGTCGGGTGGGGATGCTGTGTTACAACCCGGGGCTGAGGACGAACGAGGGGATGGCTATGGCGACGGGGACCGTGAGCAGAGCGGGATCGAGCCTGGTGGCGGCGTTGGCGGCGCGCGGGATTCACTACGGCTGGCTGGTCGTCGGCGTGACCTTCCTCGCTCTCCTCGTCGGGGCCGGGATCCGCAACATCCCCGGCATCGTCATCAAGCCCCTTGAAGCAGAGTTTGGCTGGGAGCGCTCCGCCATCTCGTTCGCGGTGGCGATCAGCCTGCTCACCTACGGTCTCGCCGGGCCACTCTCCGGTCGCCTGCTCGATCGCATCGGGCCGCGCCTCATCATGCTCGGTGGCTTGCTGATTACCATCGTCGGCTCGGCCGCGATGCTGATGATGCAGAGCCTGCTCGAGCTAAACCTGTGGTGGGGGCTGGTCGTTGGGCTGGGCTCCGGCACCCTGGCGATGGTCATGGCGGCAACGGTCGCCAATCGCTGGTTTGTGGCCAGACGGGGTCTGGTAATCGGCATCCTGGGGGCTGGCGCATCGGCCGGTCAGTTCATCTTCGTCCCGATCTTGATGAGTCTCACGCTGACGTTCGGGTGGCGCGCTGCGATCGCTTTTGGAGTCGGCGTCCTGACGCTCGTGGTGCTCCCGCTCGTCGTCCTGGTCATGCGCGACCAGCCCGCCGAGGTCGGCCTCGAGCCCTACGGCGCCGAGGATGCCCCGCCGACGACCGGCCCGGTCGGAGGCCTGACGACGCCGCTCCCGGATGCCCTCCGGACCGGCGACTTCTGGCTGCTGGCAGGCAGCTTCTACATTTGCGGGTTTACCAGCAACGGGCTGATCGGGACCCACCTGATCCCCCACGCCGTGGAGCATGGGTTCACCGAGCAGGTCGCCGCCGGTGCGCTCGCCCTGCTCGGCCTGATGAACGTGGTCGGCACGACGATCTCCGGCTACCTGACCGACCGCTTCAATCCGCGGCGGCTGCTGGCGGTCTACTACGGGTTCCGAGCGGTCTCGCTGGTCGGGCTGCCATTCATCCAGGACAACCTTGGCCTGACGCTGTTCGCGATTCTCTTCGGCCTCGATTACATCGCCACGGTGCCGCCCACGGTGGCGCTGACCGCCGACCGCTTCGGTCGTCGTTCAGTCGGGACGATCTTCGGCTGGATCTTTTGCGCCCATCAGGTCGGGGCGGCGATGGCGTCGTACGGTGGCGGGCTGGCGTACGACCTGCTCGGCAGCTACAACGGGGCCTTCCTGGCCGCCGGGTTGCTCGGCTTTGTCGCCGCCGGACTCAGCCTCAAGATCTTCACGCCGGCCCGCGCGGTGCCGGTGCCGGCCTGATCCGCCGTGGCGTGGTCGGCGCCGCTGCCCGATCTGTCTCGGCCGGCCCTGTCGACCCGGCTCAAGATCGGAGACTTCGTCTTCCAGGTCCTCGTCTCCGAGGTGATCGTCGACCCGCCCGACGAGGCGGACACCGACCTGGTGCAGCTCGCGGTCTTGCTCGAGGGGCAGCCGCTCACCCTTGCCGACCTCGGCATCGCCACCGCCCGCTGCTCTGGTCTCTGGTCGTTGCTCTGCAGTCGCCTCACCGAGGTGACCGTCGACTTCTATGACCCCCGGCCTCGACCCGACCGCGAGCTGAACCCGCGGCTCGGTTGCTGGGGCACGCGCCCGGATTTCCTCGCGGGCAATCGGCAAGACGACTGCACTCTGGCGGTCGTGGCCGGCATTTCGACCTGGCGGGTTGGTTCCCGCCCCCGCGGTGGCCCAGCGGAGTACGTGCGCGAGCTGGCTCAGGCTCTCGCCGAAGTGCTCGCGCAGTGGGTCCTGGCGGCCGAGCGGGACCGACGGGCAGCGGGCTGACCCCGAATCCCGGGGACGGAGGCGCGCGGCTGGCACAGGTCTTGCGCAGGAGGGTGCGAGCGGACTTTACACCGGGAGTCGAGGGCTTATGCTGTGGGGCGGATCCTCGGCCAAAGTGGTGTTGGTCGTCGAAGACGATCCGAGCATCGGAGAATTGATCGCCGCCGTCCTGATGCTCGCGGGTTTCGACCCAGTGATCGTGCGGGATGGGGAGCACGCTTTGCGCACGGTTC
>JACCZL010000711.1 GCA_013695975.1 Chloroflexota bacterium | reverse complement strand
CCGCCTGACTGACGGCTCGCGCTTTCATGGAGCCGAAGGGCCACTGCTGAACGGCTCACAGGGCGAGGGGCAGTCGGCCGAGTGGTTAGGCGCGCCCGACGGCCACCAGATCGAGCGGCGGGCTTCGAGCGCCCGCGCCAGCGCGGGTGTGACGGGGTGGCTCCCATGATTTTGCGCGGCTCGTAGGGGCGCACGGCATGCGCCCCTACACGGCTGCCCGCTCCTGGGACGCAAAATCGTGGGGGCCACCCGGTGTGACGCGGCTCACTGCACCGGGGTGCCGGATGGGCTATGCTAGGTTCACGCGACGCGGGTTACGTGCACGTGGGGTGAACCCGCCTCCACCGCCGAGTAGGCGGGAACCCAAGGTGGGCCACCGTGTCACGCTACCGAACCTCACGCGCCCGGCGCCGCCTCTTGCAGGGTGGCCTGGTCCTGGCCGGCGTCGGCCTGTTGTCCGGCTGCGGAGGGCTGCCGTTACCCGGGCAGCAGCCCGCGAGGGTCCCCCGCATCGGGTATCTGGGGAGCGACTCCCCAGGGAGTCCCAACTCGGAGGCATTCCGGCACGGGCTGCGCGAGCTGGGCTATGTCGAGACACAGAACCTCGTCATCGAGTGGCGCTTCGCCGAAGGGAGAGATGAGCGGCTCCCTGCGCTCGCAGCCGAGCTGCTCAACCTCCCGGTGGAGCTCATCCTGACGGCGGGCCCGAGCGCGACCAGGGTTGCCAGGGATGCGTCGCGGACGCTGCCGATCGTGATGTGCTTCCCCGGCGATCCGATCGGGCTCGGGCTCATCGCGAGCCTCGATCGTCCGGGCGGGAACATCACCGGATTGGCCTCCCTCACCACCGAGCTGCACGCCAAGCGGCTGGAGCTCTTCGCCGAGTCCCTGCCCGGGGTCTCCCGTGTGGCCGTCCTCTGGGACGCCAACGCCGCCCAGTCCGTTCGGGGACCGCTCGATGCCGCCGCCCGATCGCTCAAGCTGCTGCCGCAACCAGTGGAGGTGCGCGGGCCCGAGGGGTTGGAGGGTGCCATCCGGTCGGCGGTCGCGGGGGGCGCTGAGGCCCTCTTCCTGGCGGATTCCCCCATGTTCACCGACCACCGCCACCGGATCGTCGAACTCGCGGCGAGCAGCAAGCTGCCGGCGAGCGGCGCAGGCAAGGCCTTCGTGGAGGCCGGTGCCCTCTTGAGCTACAGCGCGAGAGTCCCCGACATGTACCGGCGCGCCGCTAGTGGCGTGGACAAGATTCTCAAGGGGGCCAACCCGGCCGACCTGCCGGTGGAACGCCCACCCACATTCGACTTCGTCATCAACCTGACGACCGCCCGTACGCTCGGGCTGACCATTCCGGAGTCGATCTTGCTGCAAGTCACCGAGATCATCGAGTAACCGAAGCTGCCCCGAGCGGGACAACCTCGAACAGGCGCCATGCGTCGGGGATACCCGTCAGGTGTGCGTGCTCCGCTCTTGGAATCGGTATCGTACCGGCTCGGCAGGTTGGTGCAGGAGGTTCGTCAATGCAGATTGGGGTCATCTTTCCGCAGACTGAGATCGGTGCCGACGCGGGCGGGGTGCGAGCCTACGCCGAGGCGGTCCAGGGACTCGGCTACGAGCACGTCGTCGCCGCCGATCACGTGCTCGGCGCCGACCCGGCCGGCCACCCGGGTTGGGACGGCCCGTACACGCACGAGAGCATGATCCACGAGCCGTTCGCGCTGTTCGCCTTCATGGCCGGGGTCGCGCCACGGCTCGCCTTCGCACCGAGCGTGATCATCCTGCCGCAGCGCCAGGCTGCGCTTGTCGCCAAGCAGGCGGCCGAGATCGACGTCCTGACCAATGGCCGCTTCCGGCTCGGCGTCGGGATCGGCTGGAACCCGGTCGAGTTCGAGGGGCTCGGGATGAGCTTCAAGGACCGGGCCCGTCGCTTCGAGGAGCAGATCGACCTGATGCGGCGGCTCTGGACCGAGCCGGTGGTCACCTACCGAGGCGCGTATCACACGGTCACGGCCGCCGGCCTGAACCCGCTGCCAATCCAACGGCCGATCCCGATCTGGATCGGGGCATCGGCCGAGCCGGCGATCAAGCGTGCGTGCCGGCTCGCCGATGGATTCTTGCCGCTGCGGGCCCTCGAAGGCGGCTGGCCGGCGACGGTCGAAAAGATCCGCGGCTGGGTGCGCGAGGCGGACCGCGACCCGTCGTCGTTCGGGATCGAGGGACGGCTGGACGCCGCGATCGGCACACCTGACGACTGGCGCGAGGCGGTCGAGGAGTGGCGCGGGCTGGGGGCGAGCCATTTCTCAGTGCGCACGACGGGCGGCGGGCTCAGCGGCCCAGACGCGCACGTGCAGCGACTGCGCGAAGTGCGCGAGATCCTGGAAAGCTAACGCGCCCTGTCGACGGCGGGGCCGCCCGCGTGCTACGGTCCTGCTGAGGTCGAGTCAGCGTCGCTCGAGGATCCGAGCGGCGGGGAGGTCTCGATGAGCGACCGCAAGCGGCAATTGCAGGACGAGATCGCGGCGGCCCGAGGCGAGGTCCTCGGGCTCGTTTCGCACCTGAGCCCCGAGCAGTTCGATCAGTCGACCGCCGACGCGGGCTGGTCGGTCAAGGACGCCCTCGCCCACCTGTCGAGCATCGAAGCGCGGCTGCGCT
>JACCZL010000689.1 GCA_013695975.1 Chloroflexota bacterium | reverse complement strand
GGTGATCATCTCGAGCCTGACCGAGCACTCGATGCTCAAGGGGCTGCTGTCCGGCTTCTTTGGCCTGGCGATCGCGATCGTCGGGGTCGACCCGCTCTCGGCCGTCCAGCGCTTCACCTTCGATCGGCTCGAGCTGTACGAGGGGTTCGACCTGGTGGCCGTCCTGATCGGCCTGTTCGCGGTGACCGAGATGCTGACCCAGGCTGGGCGGCTGGCCCAGTGGCAGCGGATCCGGGACGACAAGACCTCGACCGACATGCCGACGCTGGCGGAGCTGCGGAGCGTCGGGCGGGCGACGGCGATTGGCTCGGTGGTGGGGATGATCGTCGGGGTGATGCCCGGGGCCGGCTCGACCGTCGCGTCGTTCGTCGCCTACAACGAGGCCAAGCGCTGGTCGAAGCACCCCGAGGAGTTCGGCAAGGGCTCGCTCGAGGGGGTGGCCGCACCGGAGACGGCAAACAACTCGGTCCAGGGCGGCGACCTGGTGCCGGCCCTGGCGCTGGGGATCCCCGGCTCGAACTCGGCGGCGATCATGCTGGCCGCCCTGGTGTTGCACGGGCTCCGCCCCGGGCCGATGCTCTTCACGAGCAACCCGGAGGTCGTCTACAGCCTCTTCGTCGGCCTGGTGATCGTCAACTTCATCATGCTGATCGTCGGCTTCCTGATCCTGCGGCTGTGTATGGCGGTGGTGAATGTGCGGGTGCCGTACCTGGTGATGGGGGTGCTGAGCCTGGTGGTGGTGGGCTCGTACTCGATCAACAACAGCGTCTTCGACCCGCTGGTGACGATCGCGTTCGGCGGGGTCGGCTACCTGATGGTCAAGTTCGGCTTCTCGCCGGCGGCGACGGTGCTGGGACTCTTGCTGGGCTACATCGTGGAGATCTCGATGCGGCGGGCGCTGGTGATCTCGAACGTCGGCTGGTGGATCTTCGTCGAGCGGCCGATCGCCTTCGCCTTTATCCTCCTGTCGATCCTGACCCTCTTTTACCCGATCATCCTCAAGTGGTGGGCCCGCCGCGGGGCCGCGCGGCCCGCGGCAGGAGCGTGACATCTCGGCCGGCCCACCCGCTGCTATGCGTGGGAGGACCTCTCTGACCGCATTGGTCAGACCCGTGTGGGCGTCGGCCGTGCGCACAAGGTTGTAGCCGAGCCCCTTGTTGACCTCGTCGACGTCGGACGTTCTTGACCTCGATCAGGATGGTCACGGCGGTGGGTAGCTGTTGGTTGTCGAGCATCACCGAGAAGGCGGCGTTGTCGAGGGGACCGCCAGGGATGGGTGCGCCGAACAGGTTGGTGACGTGGCCGCCTTCAGGTCTGACGAGTCGGTAGCCGATGTCGGTCGCAGCTTGGAGGGAGGCGTGAGCAATGCGTTCGCCGGCGGACCCGATCAGGTTCGGATCGCCCGAACCGGGGCTGGCCCAGCTAAGATAGCGCGTCTGGAGGAGGCGTTTGCGAGCCGCGGAGCGCTGGAAGGCGGTCTCTCGGCGCGTACGGTCGCGGAGCGCGAGGATGGCGATTCGCCTGCCGCCGCGGGTGGGCTCCGCGATCTCCTCGATGAGCTGTTGAGCGAGGAGTTGGTGCCTGGCATTGGCGAGGTGGTGAGGATTGATACCGTCGCGCAGGCCTGGATAGGGGCGGTCGGCTAAGTAGGCGCTGGCAAATTCTTGCACGTGGCCGCCACCACCCGCACGGCTTTGTCCGGCCCGTATGGCCCGAAGGTCAGCTCGGCCGCCCATCAGGTCTCTTCGTGCCCATCGCGGAAGCGCCGCACGACGGGCGTCCAGTCGCCCGGGTCCTCCGGGCCGGTCCAGCGCAGTTCCTGGGCGGCCTCCTCCGGCGTGTGGGCGGCCTCGACCGGGGCCCAGACGGCGCCGGAGGCTTCAGCCCCAGGACGGAGGGCAAGCTGGCATCCCCGAGGGTGCCCTCGAAGGTGGCATTCTCGCCGTAGAAGCAGTCGGCGACGACGGCCAGGAACGGGATGCCGACCTTGAGGGCCGCGTCGACCAGTTCGACCGCGAGCCGAGGCTTGGTGCGGAAGGCGGGATCGGCCTTGCCTTTGGGCAGCCGCTCGGCCGGCGTATACGGCCGGACATGCAGCGGGTAGTAGACCTTGCTCGTCGGCCCACAGGCTCGTGACCGCCAGGATGCCGTTGTCGATCTTCCCGATCGAGCCCAGGTATTGGCCGCGCCACGTGCGCGGTCTTGCTTCCGGCCTCGCGGTCGCCGCTATCGTCGATCACCAGGGCTGCGGCCTCATGCGGCGGCGTCGCCGGGTCGGCGCAGGCCACGTCCAGCCGGCGCGCGTTGACCGCGTCCGTGTCCCAGATCGACTCCGACAGGAAGAACTGCAAGCGCTGCGCGGGTGCCGCCTGCGCCCCCGCGACCGGCTCCGTGCCGGCCAATCTGGTCAGCGTCTTGTGCCGGTCGCGGGGCAACAGCAGCCCCTGCAGCTACTCGCGGAAGGCCCGCCGCTGGGCCAGCCGGCCGCACAGCTCGTCAAACTGAACCGCGAGGTCCTCGAACGGGCCGGGCGCGGGCAGACAGGCCAGACGTTGAGGCATCGGACGACCTCCGTCCGCATCCAACCACACCGAACATCACCGAGTCAACAAACTAGCGCTAGGCTGTCGCGCCGGGATGCAAGGCGAAGTACACGTACACCAGCACCGAGGAGTAACTCAGCCCAATGACGAGGAACAGTCCACCGGCGACGAGTAACAAGATGCTTCGCCAGCCCCTTCGTCGGATGTTTCCGAGCTCCTCTGGCCTCGGCAGGCGCCGAATCACCGGTCAGGGCGGGATGGTTGTCGGCCATCAACGTTGCCTCCTTCTGCCGTCCCTCCTCGACGGACCTGGGCTCCGCACATGGATGCCTCGGCCCGCCCTAGCCAGGATCGGCGACGACGGTGCAGTGGGGGCCGTCGAGGCGGACGGCGACGGACTCGCCGACCTGGAAGGTCTCGGTCGGGTGGGTCTGGACGCGGAGGTGGGCGCCCTCGATCGCGACGACGTAGTCGGCGGTGTTGCCGAGGAAGGTCGCCTCTTCGACCTGGCCGGGGATCGCCTGGTCGTCGCCGTCGCGCGCGAGGCGGATGTTCTCGGGGCGCACGGCTAGCAGGACCGCGGCGCCATTCGCCAGCGACTCGGGCACTGGGACGTCCGCCACGCGGCCGGCCGCAAGCTCGACGCCGCTGGGTGGGCCGAGGACGATGGTTCCGGCGATCAAGTTGATCGTGCCCATGAAGTCGGCCACGATGCGGTTGGCCGGACGGGTGTAGACGACGCGGGGCGGGCCGTATTGCTGGAGGTGGCCCAGGTGGAGGACCGCGATCCGGTCGGACAGGGCCAGGGCCTCGGCCTGGTCGTGGGTGACG
>JACCZL010000678.1 GCA_013695975.1 Chloroflexota bacterium | reverse complement strand
GTGCTGAGCCCGATCCTGGCCCGCAAGAAGACCCTGGCCGAGGAGATCGCCGGGCTCGACGTCGGCGCGATGACCTGTTCGCCGCTGCCGCGCAAGGAGGGCGACGCCGCCGCCCAGGCATTCCACTACGAGGGCTACGACATCATCAGCCTGGAGAAGCTGATCGAGCGCGACTACACCATCCCCCAGGCCCAGACGAGCCAGGAGGTAGTCTCCTACTACGCCAAGCGCATCGCGCAAGACGTGAAGCTGCCCTCGCAGTTCGCCGCGCTGGCCCCGAAGGTGCGCGAGTTCCTCGAGACCAGGGCCTTCGGCGAGCCGGTCTCGCTGGAGGGGGCGGCGATGATCAAGGCGATCTCCAGCAACGTCGCCCAGTACGTCACGGTCAAAGCCTTCGTCGGCGCCCTGCGCGGGCTGGTCGTCGAGGAGCTGACACCTCAGGTGATCCACGCCGGTCGGAAGCTGTCCGCGACGCCGCCGTTCCCCTACTCCCGCCCGACGTTCGCCGCGAGCAAGACGGTCTTCAACCTGGTGACCTGCGACAACGAGTTCGAGAAGCGCTTCGCCCACTTCCTCCAGGACGCGCCCGACGTGGCGGCCTTCGCCAAGCTCCCCTCACAGTTCGGGTTCACCATCGAGTACACCAACGCGGCCAGCAACCTGCGCTACTACGAGCCCGACTTCGTCGCCATGCTCGCCGACGGCTCGCACCACCTGGTCGAGACGAAGGGCCGCGAAGATGTCGACGTCGCCCACAAGGACCGCGCGGCCCAGATCTGGTGCGAGAATGCCACGATGCTCACCGACACGACCTGGCAGTACCTGAAGGTCCCACAGGGCGAATTCGCCAAGCTCCAGCCGACGGCGTTCAGCGACGTACTGGTGCTCGGGCAGGCCCGCTGACACGCTCCACCAGCCTCGCTCGATTCGGTCGCTCGTGGTATCCTTGGAGGGTAGTCGCCTGATGTAGAGACACCTGCCCACTACGACGCCTGGTTTCCAGGTCCAAGTGAGATGCGGGGGGTGGCAGTCCCGCCAGGCGACTACTTCTTTTCCCAGACGAGGCGCGGCCTGCCCTCCTGCAGCTCCTTGGCGCGAGCCATTCGGTAGGACATCAGGGAATGCTTGCGTCGCCCGACCCTGGCTTGCACGCGGACGACAGCCCGCAGGTACCGGTCAGGACCGATCTGCTTGTAGAAGACGCCGACATCCAGATCGGTCCTGTTTCGGTGAACCTCGTCGGGGCTGAGCAACGTCTCCGGCAGCAGATGCTCCGACGAGAGCATCTCGGGATGCTGATCGAGGTAGTGCTGGCGACGCTCTCCGGTAATGACGACATCCAGGTTGTCAGTCACGTCGGACACGAAGGCACGGACGATGTCAATCGGTAGCGAACCGACCACGAGCACGTCCCGCCTGCCGAGCGCCCGCAGCCTCGCAAGGAAGACCTCAGCGGCCACGAGGACCAGCCGCTACACCAGGAAGTAGCGCTGGGTCAGCGGCAGCGTCTCGGCGGGGGGCAGGTCGACGGGACGGCCGTCGATCTCGACGTCGAGGGTCTGAGGGTCGACGCGGACGGTGGGGGAGGCGTGGTTGCGGATGAAGTCGGCCTTGGTGAGGGGGCGGGCGCGGGTGACGGGAGAGAGGCGGCGGCGGAGGGCGACGCGCTTGGTGAGGCCGTTGTCGATCGCGGCCTGGGACACAAAGGCGACGCCGAGCGAGGCTGGGGCGGTGCCGTGTGACCCGAACATCGGGCGGTAGATCTGAGGCTGACCCAGGCGGGTGCTGTCGTTGCCGGAGCCGACGGGGCTCCAGGCGACGAAGCCGCCCTTGAGGACGAGCTGCGGCTTGGCTCCGAAGAACTCCGGCCGCCAGAGGACCACGTCGGCTAGCTTGCCGGGCTCGAGTGAGCCGACCTCGTGGGCCAGGCCCTGGGCAATGGCCGGGTTGATCGTGATCTTGGCCAGGTAGCGGAGGATCCGCTCGTTGTCGGTCGGGCCATCCGCCTCCCCCGCGCCGCCAGGCGCGGTCTGGAGAGAGACCTCTTTCATGCGGTGGGCCATCTGCCATGTGCGGGTGACGACCTCGCCGATCCGCCCCATGCCCTGCGAGTCCGACGAGACGATCCCGATCGCCCCCATGTCGTGGAGGACCGTCTCGGCCGCGACGGTGCCGCCCCGCGCCCGCCAGCGCACCGACTCGCGGTCCTCGTCCAGGAAGCCGTGCATCCGGTGGACGACCATCTTCATGTCCGGGTACTCGGCCAGGGTGTTGACGGTGTAGGGGATGGTCGGGGTGGTCGACGAGCCCAGGATGTGGGGCTGGCTGACCAGCTCGAGGACGTTCGGATGGCCGCCACCGGTCCCCTCGATGTGGTAGGCGTGGATGGTCCGTCCGCCGATCGCGTCGAGCGTCTCCTCCAGCTCGCCGGCCTCCTGGTGGGAGTCGGTGTGGATGCAGACCGGGACGTCGTACTCCTCGGCGACGGTCAGGGCGTTGTCGATCACCGACGGGTAGCCGGCGGTGTCCTCGTGGATCTTGAGACCGGCCGAGCCCATCTCGAGGTTGCGCTCGAGCGCCCCGCGGCCGGAGGCGCTGCCACGGCCGAGCAGGGCCACGTTGAGCGGAAAGCCCTCCCACGCCTCGAGCAGACGGTGGAAGTTGTAGGCCGGGTTGACCCCCAGGTCGGAGACGTGGCCGTAGCCCATCCCGACGATCGTCGTCGTGCCGGCCGAGAGGGCGGCCGGGATCAGGCTGGTGGTGGCCAGGTGGACGTGGGAATCGACGACGCCGGGTGTGGCGATCATCCCCTCGGCCATGATCCAGCCGGTGTTCGAGCCCGAGACCAGCTCGACGTCGTCGGCAATGTCCGGGTTGCCGGCCCGCCCGATGGCGACGATCCGCCCGTCCTTGATGCCGATGTTGCCCTTGAAGATCCCGAGGACCGGATCGAGGATCAGCGCCCCGCCGATAATCAGGTCGAGGGTGCTGTCGCGATCGTCGTGGCTGGTCATCTGCATGCTGTCGCGCAGCGTCTTGCCGAAGCCCCAGAGCAGCTCCTCGCCGTAGGCCGTGTCGTCGCGCTCGACGGTCGCCAGCAGGTTGGTGTCGCCCAGGCGGACCCGATCGCCCACCGTCGGCCCGTACAGGCGGGCGTAGAACTGTCGGTCCATCTCAAAGGGCATCTGATCCTCCGTATTGCTGGCAGACCCGGATCGCGTTGTAGGGGCGCACGCCGTGCGCCCCTACATGAACCCTCGCTCCTTCATCCTGGCGAGGGCGGCCGCCTTGGCCTCCGGCGTGAGCGGCCCGTCGACCAGGCCGTTGAAGCCGTGGACGCGGCGGGCGCCGCCGAATTCGACCAGGCGGACCTCCTTCTCTTCGCCGGGCTCCCAACGGACGGTCGCGCCGGCCGGGATGTCCAGGCGCATCCCGAAGGCCGCCGCGCGGTCGAACCGCAGGCGCCGATTGGCCTCGAAGACGTGGAAGTGCGAGCCGACGTGGACCGGCCAGACCGAGGTGTTGCGGATTCGCAGGGTGTGAGTGCGCCGCCCCGCGTTCGCGAGGATTGGCCCCTCGGCGGTGATGATCTCGCCGGGGATCATCGGATTGGCCGGTGGATGGTGACCAGCTTCGAGCCATCCGGAAAGAGGGCCTCGATCTGGATGAACGGGATCATCTCGGCGATGCCCTCCATGACCTCGGCGTGACCGAGGATCCGGCCGCCCAGCTCGACCACCTCGGCGTAGGGACGTCCGGCCCTGGCCTCCTCGAGCAGCTCGTCGCAGATCAGGGCGACCGACTCTGGATGATTCAGCTTCAGGCCACGGGCACGGCGCTTGCGCGCCAGCTCGGCCATGGTGAAAATCGTCAGCCGGTCTTGCTCCCTCGGGGTCAGCTTCATCGAGGTCCTTGGTTC
>JACCZL010000668.1 GCA_013695975.1 Chloroflexota bacterium | reverse complement strand
GTTCACCATTCTGCCGCTGGACGCTGCCGCCAAGGGCTACATGCTCCTGCACCTGCTCCTGGCCGGGCTCTCCATGTACGCACTCGCACGCGTACTCGGGATGGAGGCGGCCGGCGCCCTGCTCGCGGCGACCGCGTATGCCTACACGGGGTTCCTGTACGGACACCAAGTGTGTTGCTTCGCGTATGCCGGTGTCGCGTCGTGGCTGCCACTCATGCTGCTCGGCACGGAGCTCGCGATCCGAGCTCGCTACTGGCCGATCAGGGGACTCTGGTGGGGTGTCGCCGGGCTAGGGTTGAGCCAGATTCTCGCCGTGTGGGTGGGGCAAGGCTCGTACTATGCCCTACTGGTGCTGGGTGGGTACGTCGCCTACCGCACGCTCCTACTCCCGCCCGGCATCGACCGTCGGATGGCGGGCAGGCTTCGCGACCTGGTCGTGCATGGGGGCGGGGTGCTCCTCTTCGGGTTCGCGCTCGCGGCCGCCGGCCTCCTCCCCAGGCTGGAGTACAACGCCCTCTCGAACCTGCCGGGTGGCTACCCCCGCTCGGTTGCGGAGGTCGACGGATCCACGACGATGGTGTGGGACCTGCTGCGTCGCTGGGGGCAGTTGCTGCTGGTACCCGGCTTCCACTACCTCGGCGGTGCAACCCTGGTCCTGGCGCTGGTGGCCCCGCTGCTGGCGCGTACACGGTTTGCCACACCGTACTTCGCCGCGCTCTCGCTGGCGGCGCCCATCCTCGCGAGCGAGGGACCCACCCCGCTGCACTCGGCCCTGTCCTTACTTCCCGGGTTCGAGCGGCTCCATCCCCAGTCCTCGGGTCGGGTGCTGATGGTCTTCTATCTGGGGCCGGCTCTGCTGGCCGGCGCCACGCTGAGCTGCCTGTGGGAGCGGGGTAGGAAGGCCGCGTTCCTGGCCCTCCTGCCCGGCCTGGTGACCCTCTGGATGGCCAACACGCTGCCGACTCCGCCGACCCCACTGCTCCCGGCGATGCTGGCGACCGGACTCGTGGCGGCCTGCGCGCTCCTTCCGAGCCAGCGGGCGCTCCTATCCACGCTGCTGCTGCTCGTCGTGTGGGCGGACCTCCTCCCCGCTGGTCAGGCCGCCATCGTCGAGGGGGGCGCGGTCGAGGGGGCTTACCAGCTTCGGCGGGTAGATCTGGCCGCATACTACGCCCCGACCGGCGCCGTCCGTTTCCCGCGGTCACAGGGGAGGCCGGAGGAGTTCCGCTACTTCGGCTATGCCCAGCACGTCTCCGGCGTGCCCTTCCCGTACACCTTACGCTGGGCGGATGCGGGAACGGCCGCCCTCGAAGTGAACAATCGGGCGATGCTTTCAGGGTTGCACGACATCCAGGGTTACAACCCGATCCACGTCGCTCGGTACGACGAGTACGTCGCCGCGTTGAACGGTCACCCACAGGACTACCACCACGCAGACATCTTCGAGGAGGGATTGAGCTCAACCCTGCTGGACTTGCTCAACGTTCGCTACATCGTCGTGCCCGCCGTCACAGCCCCGGACCAGACCGCGCCGCGCCTCGACCGTGCGTACCCGGCCGTGTACGAGGACGAGCAGGTCAGGGTGTTGGAGAATCCGCACGCGCTGCCGCGCGCGTGGATCGTCCACTCGGCACAGGTCGTAGGGCCGGGCGAGGCGCCGAGGCTCCTCGCCGCCGGCGGCGTCGACCCGAAGTCGGTCGCGCTGCTCGAGCAGCCCCCGCCGAGCCTTGCTCAGCCGGATGACCCTTCCGCCGAGGCCGTGGCGATCACCGCCTACGACGCCGACCGGATCGAGCTCAGGGTCAACACCCAGGCGGCGGGCCTGGTCGTGCTGAGCGAGGTGTACTACCCGGCCTGGAAGGCGTACGTCGACGAACGTCCCGCCCCCCTCTACGTGGCAAACCACGTGTTGCGGGCCGTGCCGCTGCCGGCCGGCGAGCACGTCGTCGAACTGCGGTATGAGTCTCCGGCACTCGTGGTCGGGCTGGCGGTCTCCCTCAGCGCGTACGCGATGCTCGTCGCGCTGCTGGTTGCCGCGTGGCGTAGGAGAGTCAGGGCCGGACCCATCTCCCGTACAGGGCACGGCGATTGATGCAGCCGTTGATCCCGCCGCGGTTGTTGCCGATGAGGTAGCGGTCGCCCTGGACCGCTTTGACGAGGTGGAGATAGTGCTGACCACGCACGCGGCAAAGCACCACGTCACCGGGCTGCACCGCCTGATCGCCGATCGGCTCGACGGTCACCTCCTGCCCGGAGACGATCAGCGGCGCCATCGAATGGCCGCGCGGCCGAAACGTCACCGACTCGCCCCTGGTCAGCCTCGCTACGTAGGGCGTCGCCCAGCTCATGTCGGGTCTATGCTACCGTAGCTACGAGGGACGATCCGCCCCCCAGGGATGAAAGATGAGCGCCCGGATCGCTATCGACCGCGAGAAGCTCGCCGAGTTCTGCCGGCAAAACCATATCCGCAGACTGGCGCTCTTTGGCTCCGTGCTGCGCGATGACTTCCGCCCTGACAGCGACGTTGACGTGCTGGTGGAGTTCGAGCCCGGGCATGCGCTCGGCTTCGGGCTAATTCGCGTTGAGGAGGCGCTGTCGGAGCTGCTCGGAGGGCATCGGGTCGACCTGGTGAACCCCAAGTATCTGAACCATCGACTCCGGGATCGGATCTTGGCCGACGCAGAGCTGCAGTATGCCGAGCAATCATGCCGCCTGAGGAGGGCAGTCCCTGACGCTACCCGCTGACGGGGCGCTGCAGGTGAGCGGCTAGGGCGATCTCGAGACCTGGGCCCACGGTCAGGCCGAGAGCTTTGACGCGGCGTGGTCGCCGGCGAGCTTGCCGAGGCCGAGGGCGGCCAGGAGGCCGTTGCCGCTGAGATAGCCGGCGGCGCCGTGGCCGGAGATGCCGGCTGCGCTGCCGCCGCCGGCGTAGAGGTTCGGAATGGGGACGCCGTCCGGCCGAAGGACCCGGGCGCGCGGGTCGACGCGGAGGCCGCCCTGGGTGTGGAAGATTTAATATAAAACGCCGACGCCGACGAATGGCGGATCGAGGGGCGGGCCGGCCTGGCGGCCGAAGGGGTCGGGCGCTTCGCCGCGGGCCGCCCGGTTGTAAGTCGCTAGCGTCTCGCCGAGGGCGTCGGCCGGGAGGTGTGCGCGCTCGGCGAAGGCCTCGATCGTCGTGGCGTGGCGGAAGGCGCCGGCGGCCGTGCATTCCTGAATGTCCTGGAAGCTCTGGACGCGGTCGAAGACGCGGCGGTCGAAGAGCAGCCAGGCCAGGCCGTCGGGCTGGGTCAGGACGACCCGGGCGAACTCGGAGTAGCCCTGGCTCTCGTCGCCGAAGCGCCGGCCCTGGAGGTTGACCAGGAAGCCGCCTTGCATCACGGTCGCCCAGGTCACCAGGGTGCCGTAGCCATCGGCGACCGAGACGTGGCCCTGGTACGCGTCGAGGTAGTCGGCGGCCGCGCCGAGGTCGCGGCC
>JACCZL010000626.1 GCA_013695975.1 Chloroflexota bacterium | reverse complement strand
CCGTCGAGCGGGGCGAGGCGCAGAGCTGGACCGATGAGCTCATCGACCGCCTTGATGAGCGGGTGAAGATCGTCTCGGTCCCGGCCGTGCATTGGACGAACGGGGCCCTGATCGAGCTTGACCGCGTCGGCCACGGCGCGCGAGCGGTCGGCGCGACCTTCGTCGTCGACGCTACCCAGTCCCTCGGGGCGATGCCGCTCGACATCGCAACGCTTCGCCCCGACTACCTGGTGGCGGCGGGATACAAGTGGCTGCTCGGGCCATTCAGCGTCGCCTACCTGTACGTCGACCCGGCCCACCGCTCGGGCAAGCCGATCGAGGAGAACTGGATCCCGCGGGCCGGCTCGGAGGACTTCGCGCGCCTGGTCGACTATCGGGACGATTACCTGCCCGGTGCGCGTCGCTTCGACGTCGGCCAGCGCACCAATTTCACGCTGCTGCCGATGGCCATCGCGGCGATCGGGCAATTGCTCGTGTGGGACGTCGCGCGGATCGCCGCGACGCTCCGCGAGCTGACCGCGCGGATCGAGCGTGAGGCGACGAAGAAGCGCCGGACGCCCCAACTCTCGTCAGTCGGCGGGTGAACGGTCGTCCTCGGCGACCGCGGGAATGATCTCGCGGCCGATCACCTCCAGCGGTGTGATCCGGTCCACGTGCCGGACCGAGCCGATCACGGTCTGGATCCCCATCTCGGCGAGCCAGCGGAGCTGCCCGATCAACTCGCCCGCCCTGGCGCCGTCCTCGCCGACGTCGAAGCGGAACACGCAGGACTTCTCGATCGCGTCGTAGTCGCGGCCCTCGGCCTCGCAGTGCCGGCGCAGGACGTCGAGCTTGCGCGGGATCTCCGGGGTCGGGCGCAGGTTGCAGGCGTCGGCGTAGCGCGCGACCAGGCGCAGGGTCTTCTGCTCGCCGGCGACGGCGATCAGGATCGACGGATGCGGCCATGCCCCAAAGTGGGGTCAGCGCCGCACGCCGGCCTCGAGCGGCCTGCCGCGCGCCAGCACGACGCTGACGGCGAAAATCCAGACGAAGCCGGAAAATCTTCCGAGCGGAAGGAGGTAGCTGGCCGGCTCCAGGAGCAGCGAGGCCACAGACAGGAGCGAGATCACTGCCACCACGATCCCCACCCAGGCGATCCATCCGGGAAGGATCGGCGTTCTCAGGGGGGCGACCGAGCTTGCCCCCACGAACGCGGCGAACCAGAGTACGTGGCCAGGGCCCCCGGTGAGGAAGGCAAGGTCGTGGATGGCGCGGACGAGGGCGGGCGTCTCGACCGTCGCCGGCCGGGCCAGCACCCACGAGAAGAGCGCCGACAGCAGCATGAACGCAGCCGCCAGGGCGCCTCCGCCCAGGACCAGCCCGGACAGCACGGCCGTCTCGTCGCCGGTTCGTCGCACCGCGGCGGCGAGGTGGGCGACGAAGCTGACCAGCGCGATAGCCGCGAGAGCATGGAAGAAGCTCAGCATCCGGACCGCGTCTCGGCTGGCGGTGAAATAGCGCTCGATCTCCGCGGACGGCCCGAAGGGCGAGGGGTAGGTCCCGGAGCCGAGCACGCCGGACAGGATGAGCCCGGCCATGAAGAGCGCGACGAAGAGCACGCCGCTGAGCGCCCAGGGGCGCCTCTCAGTTCCCGATGCCGTCATCGCCAAACCTCCTCTCGTAGCGTGTCGCGCGGTGCCGTCGTAATCATGTCAACCTCCTGGTGACCTGGTTGCTGTACACGTCATAGATGACGTCCAAATCTCGGCTTCACGCAGTCTGGTTCGTGCTCGTTGGTGCGCTGCGTCACACGCTGTCGTGGCGATCTGGCCTGATCCGGCCCCACGGCTTGTACACGGAGATGACCGTCGCGGCCCCGAGCATGAGCAGGTGAGCCACAGCCATGCAGATCAGCAGCATTGACGCCGGCCCAACGTCCGAGCGCGTGACGATGTCCGCGGCCGGCCCCGACGCAGTAGCGGTCGCCTGCTGCACCCACGCGCCGACGAAGAGCACTCCCGAGAGGATGACCAGCAGGGTCAACACCAGCTTCGCCACGATCCAGTAGTGTTGGAACAGGCCCCATGCCGTGCCGACGGACAGGATGACCCCGGTCAGGAGTGTGCCCAGGGCCGCCGGGGGGAAGATCGCGCGATCGAGGACTTGCATGAACACGTAGGCGGCCCCGGGGATCTCCTGGTCCCGGGTTGTCACGGCGGTGACTGCGAGGACGAGCTTGGCGACCACGATGCCGAACCATCCGACCGCGACAAGCACGTGCGCCGCGAGCACCAGCTTCCTCAGTCGAGGCGACAAACGGCGTGCTTTCGTAACGGCGACGGCAGCGCGGGTGGCCGCGGCCGTCGGGCGACGTGGAGCAGTCTCGATCATAGAAAGCTTCTCCGTATTGGACAGATTCCACGTTGGCTCTTCAGGACCAGCATAGCAGCGGCCTATCAAGACCCGATGGCGCGGTTGTCACGGATTTGTGAACGGGCAGTCGTTGGCCGAGCCCATCAGCCCGCGACCGAGCGCTGGCCCCAGCCGAGGGCGGCGTTGACCAGGAAGGCGAGGAGGAGCAGGATCGCGCCGAGGGCCAGGGCCAGGGCGAACTCGCCCTTGCCGGTCTCGAGGGCGATGGCGGTGGTCAGGATGCGGGTCTGGCCGACGATGTTGCCGCCGACCATCAAGGAGGCGCCGACCTCGGCAATTGCCCGCCCGAAGCCGGCCGCCACCGCGACCAGCACCTGGGCCCGGGCCGCCCGCGCCAGCTCCCAGGCGACGCGGGGCTCGGCGGCACCGTCGGCCCGCAGGGCCGCGGTGATCTCCGGGTCGAGCAAGGCGAGGGC
>JACCZL010000610.1 GCA_013695975.1 Chloroflexota bacterium | reverse complement strand
GACGCCGCGGCGACGGGCATCAGGACAGCGATGTCCTCGCCCTCACGCCGCAGGATACGAGGCTCGCCGGTCGTGCGGACTTGCTCAGCTAGGCGGAGCAGATCAGGGACATCGCTGATGTCGATTGCCTCGAGCTCTGCAGTCATAGGCGTCCCTCCCGTGTCGGCTGCCGAGGGTAGTGAGTGCCTTATCGCACCTGTGCTCCGACCCACTACTGGTGTCCGTGAATCTCAGAGATGGTCGACCGCTCGGCTCAGGCTTCGATTTGTCGGGCGACCTCGTCGAGCGTCGGGAGCGGGCGCTGCCAGAGCCAGGCCACGCGCAGCCGGAAGCCCGGCAGGATCGCCGAATGGTAGAAGCCGTCCGCGTCGATCGGGCCGAGATGGTAGTGACCGTCCTCGCCAAGCTGATAGAACCAGGCTTCTGCTCGAAGCGTGTCCACCAGCCAGTACTCAGGGATGCCGGCTGCCTCGTACTCGACGAACTTCGTGCCCCGATCCCGCTCGTCGCTCTCGGGCGAGATGATCTCAACTACCAGGTCGGCCGGGCCGTCAAGATAGGTCTCGCGCAATCGGTCCGCGTGCTCGTTCGCCACGAACAGGAGGTCCGGCTCCCGCCCGCTCGGTCGGGTCGGCAGCCGCATCAAGAAGGGGGCGAACAGGACCGCCCCAAGCCGATGCGCTCGGACGTACGTCTTGACAAGATCGTTGAGAAAATCGAGCGTCCACTGGTGGGTGCGGCTACTGGGTGACAAGAACACGACCTCCCCATCGACCCACTCGGCGCGAGTTTCCCCGTCGCACCAGGCCAGGAACTCCTCGAAGGTGATCGGCGTCGGCGGCGGCGGGCGTCGCGGCGCGTCGATCGAGGTTGTCACCGTCATGCTGATCCACCACTCCCTCGGGGCGTGAAGCGCCCGGGACAGGGTCATCCTACCATCCTCAGCCCGCCGTGGCCGCGGTACCATCCCCACAGCACGCTGTGGGAGGGATCGGATGGACCTCGAGCTGGCGGGTAAGACGGCCATCGTCACGGGCGGGAGCCGCGGCATCGGCAAGGCGATCGCGCGTCAACTCGCCCAGGAGGGTGTCGACGTGGCCATCGCGGCGCGAAACGGCGAGACGCTGGAGGCGACGGCACGCGAGCTGGCCGAGGAGACCGGGCGCCGGGTCGTGCCGATCGTCGCGGACACCTCGAGCGACGAGTCGGTCCGTCGGATGGTCCAGCAGGCGGCGGACGCCTTCGGACACCTCGACGTCCTGGTGAACTGCGCCGCCAGGCCCGGCGGACAGGCCGCCCCGCCAAGACTGGCCGAGATCACCGACGACCTGTTCTTCGACGACATGAACACCAAAGTCATGGGCTACCTGCGCTGCGCCCGCGAGATCGCGCCCCATATGATCGAGCAGGGCTGGGGGCGGATCATCAGCCTGAGCGGCCTGGCCGCGCGGTCGACCGGAGCGATCATCGGCAGCATGCGCAACGTGGCTGTCGTCGCGATGACCAAGAATCTGGCCGACGAGCTGGGGCCGCATGGGATCAACGTCACCGTCGTCCATCCGGGCCTGACCCGCACCGAGAAGACGGCCGATGTCGTCGCCGAGCGGGCTCGGAGGCAGGGCGTCGCCCCCGACGAAGTTGAGCGGACGATGGCGAAAGGGAATTCGGTCCGACGGCTGATCGACGCCCGGGACATCGCCTACGTCGTCGCGTTCCTCGCTTCCCCCAGAGCCGTCGCCATCAACGGCGACGTGATCGCCGCCGGAGGTGGTACTCCGCGCGCGATCTACTACTGACCAACGAGCGGCCTGGGGTCATGCCTGGCGATCGATGAGCGTCAGGCGCTCGCGTTCGACTCCCCTCAAGCCTCGATCTGCTGGGCGACCTCGTCGAGCGTCGGCAGCGGGCGCTGCCAGAGCCAGGCAACGCGCAGCCGGAAGCCCGGCAGGATCGCCGAATGGTAGAAGCCGTCCGCGTCGATCGGACTGAGATGGTAGCGACCGTCCTCGCCAAGCTGATAGAACCAGGCTTCTGCCCGAAGCGTGTCCACGAGCCAATACTCCGGGATGCCGGCCGCCTCGTACTCGACGAACTTCGTTCCACGGTCCCGCTCGTCGCTCTCCGGAGAGATGATCTCGACCACCAGGTCGGCCGGACCGTCGAGGTAGGTCTCGCGCCAGCGGTCGGCGTGCTCGTCCGCGACGAACAGGAGGTCCGGCTCGCGCCCACTTGGTCGAGTCGGCAGCCGCATCAGGAACGGCGCGAACACGACCGCCCCGAGCCGGTGGGCTCGCACGTACGCGGTGACTACCTCGTTGAGGAAAGCGAGGACCCACTGGTGGGTGCGGCTATTCGGCGACAAGAACACGACCTCCCCATCGACCCACTCCGCGCGGGTCTCCCCGTCACACCAGACCAGGAACTCCTCGAACGTGATCGGCGTCGCCGGCGGCGGGCGTCGCGGGGCGTCAACCGGCGCTGCGAACGTCGTGCTCATCCATGACCCCCTCTCCACACTGTGGGCGCGAGATACGGCGATCGTACCATGCTCATGGGACTCGACGCGTCCTCGACGGTCTAACCCTCAGCTCACTGCCGTACGCTGCAAGACCCACCAATCGAAGAGGCTGTACTCGACGTTCTGGACATTCGCCCGCGCGACGTAGTAGCTCGGATTGGTCGCGACGTTGACGACGAACGCCTCGTCGAGGAGGAGCCGGTTCATGGCCGCGTACAGCTCCTTGAGCTTGCCCTCGTCGGTCTCGCCGTCCATCGCGTCGATCAGGCGGTTGAACTCCGGCGAGCTGAAATTCGAGGCGTTGTCTTTGCGGAAGGGAAACGCCTGGAGGAACAGCGAGACCGGCGTCTGGTTGGAGAACCCGTGCAGGTGGGTGAAGAGGCCGCCGAACTGCCGCTCGTTCAGGGTGCGCTGGAAGACGGTGTTCTCCTGGGTCTGGGCGTTCAGCTTGACCCCGAGCTGCCCGAGGTCTGACTGCAAGATCTCGACCAGCTTGCCGACGGTCGCGGTGCGCTGCTGGTTGTAGGTGATCGGGACCTCGAAGCCGGAGCCCGCGCCGGCCTGCTGGAGCAGGGCCCTGGCCCGCTCCAGGTCGAAGCGCACGCTCCCGTCCAGCGTCGCGTCGTAGGCCGGCGAGCCCTGGGGCCAGGGCAGGGTCGTCGGCCGGCTGATCCCGCTCATCGCGGTCTGGACGAATCGCTCGCGGTTGATCGCCAGGTTGAGGGCCTGGCGGACCTCCTTCTTGTCGAGCGGTGGCTTCGAGACATCCGCCGCGAGGTAGAAGTACGAGTTGCCGGTGTCCATGATCACCGACTGGTATTTCGGGTCCTGGCGGAGCCGCTCGAAGTCCTGCGCCGAGACCTTCAGCGCCAGATCCTGCTGCCCGGCCTCGAACTGGACGGCCATCGCCTGGACGTCGCTGATGACGGTGAGCTCGACCCGGTCCAGGGAGGGCGCCCCGCTCTGCCAGTAGGCCGGGTTCTTCTCCAGGACGAGCTTCTCGTTCGGGGTCCATTCCCGCCAGACGAACGGCCCGGTTCCGACCACCTTGCCCTGGTCCAGGTTACCGACGGTCTCACGATCGGTGATGACCAGGGCCTCGAAGAGGTCGAAGACGCCGAGGTACGGCTTGTCGAAGCCGAGCGTGATGGTGAGCGGGTCAGGCCGCTCGATCTTCTTGATCTGGTTGCTGGCGCCCCGCATCTGCGAGCCGACGGCGGGGTCGCGGATCCGGACAATGTTGAACTCGACGTCCTCCGCGGTCAGCTCGCGCCCGCTGTGGAACTTCACCCCCTGACGCAGCTTCACAGTGAGGGTCCGAAAGTCCGAGCTCCAGTCCCAGCGCTCGGCCAGGCCCGGCTGGGGCTTCAGGCTCTGGTCGTAGCGGGTCAGGGTGTCCCAGACGGTGAGCGCGATCGGGGCGTTCGCATCCTGGCGGAGGTGCGGCTCGCGGGGCGCCACGTCGCTGGTTTGGACCAGGCGGAGGCGCCCGCCAGTCTTCGGCGCGGCCGGCGCCTGCCCGGCGGCAGGCTGGGGC
>JACCZL010000591.1 GCA_013695975.1 Chloroflexota bacterium | reverse complement strand
TCGCGCGACCGCGGCCGCTCCCATCGCCGGCCTCTGCCTACGTCTCCGATGGGCGGACGCAGAGGTCGCCGCTGGCGTCAAACCGCACGGCCCCGGTGGCGAAGTCGCGTCTCCAGGGGCCGAGGCTCCAGCGGCCGACGGTGCCCGCGATCACCCGGTCCGCTTTCTCCCGGGTGACCCGCAGGCCGGGAGCGTTCCACCAGGCCACGGCCGTGATCGAGCGCACGAGCCCGCGCTCTCGCGCACGACCCAACACGATCCTCGTGGAGGCCGAGTGAATCCCGCGGTTCCGAAACGGGGGATGGGTAAAGGCCTCGATCGTGATGAGGTCGCCTTCCAGCGGCTGCAGGATTCTCCCAAGATAGGGGAGGTACGCCGACCCCACCGTGTCCCAGCGATAGTGGGCCAGCGACCCGTCCAGCCAGCCAAGCAGGCACTCCTGGCCTTCCCCCAGGCGCCGCCGGATTTCGGCCTCGGACATCGTGGGGTTGATGGCGCGGACACGCGGGACATCAGCGTCCGTGAGTGCGGTCCAGCGCATCGACGGCGGGGCCGGAAACTTCCGGATCGGTTGGCCGAGGTCGCGGACGAGGACGAGAAACTCCCGTCGCACCAGCCAGCGCGGGCCCACCGCGAGGGTCCCAGCGATCCCGAGCATTCTGGTCGCGTCGAGGATCCGGAAGAGCGTTAGATGCACGTCGGCAGCGTCTTCGACGCCGAATGGGATGGCAAGCCTGTCTGGAACCTGTTCCACGCGAGCATGACGGTATCATGAAGCTCCCCGCGGCGCCACCGCCGCGCCCGGAGGGTCTCGCCGTGAGCATGTACCGCCGACTGGCGCCTCGGATCTTCGTCCCGCTCTACGAGCGCCTGAGCGGGCGCCGCCCCTGGACCGAGCTGCGACGCCTCAGGGAGCTCCAGTGGCGGGCACCCGAGGAGCTCGAGGCGCGGGCCCTCGCCAAGCTGCGGCCCCTGCTCGCCCACGCCTATGTCCACGTCCCCTACTACCGCGAGCTCTTCGCACGGGCCGGGCTTCGTCCCGAGGACATCGGAACGGTTTCGGACCTGGCGCGGCTGCCGCTCACCGGCAAGGCCGAGCTCCGCGCCGGCTTCCCGCTCCGCGTCGTGGCGGACGACGCGCCGGCGCGCCAGAGATGGCTCGCGCGAACGTCCGGCTCGGCCGGACTCCCCTTCGAGTTCTACGGCGACCGCGCGGCCTCGGATGTCTGGCTGGCCTCCTATCTGTTCTTCCGCGAGTGGGCTGGCGTCGTAGTCCCCACGACCTTTTACGTCGCCAGTCCCTCGCACCTGGCGGCCAACCCCCGCGCATCGCCCTGGATCAAACTGGCACGGCGCATCGTCCTCGGCGAACGCGTCGTGCACCTGTCAGGTATCGATCTGGGCGCCGCCCGATTCGCGGCCCGCCTGCGCCGAGTGGTGACGAAATCCGGCTACGCCATCTGGGGGTGGCCGGCCTACCTGGCCCGCCTGGGCGCCGAGCTGCTCGAGGCGGGTATCGAGCTTTCGTCCTACCCGCGGGGAGTCGTCACCTATGGTGAGTCCCTCACCGAGACGGATGCACGCGTGATCGAGCGCGCCTTCCAGTGTCGCGTCGCGAACCATTACTCGAGCTGGGAGATCCTCCACCTGGCGCAGACCTGTCCGGACAACCCGCGGCTGCTCCACGTCAACAGCGAGCGGGCAATCGTGCGGGTGGTGCGTGAGGATGGTAGCCCCGCGGCCGTCGGCGAGCCCGGTCGTGTCGTGATCACAGACCTGGCTAACCGCGTCATGCCATTCATCAACTACGACATCGGTGACCGTGCGCAGGCCGGCGCCCCGTGTCCGTGTGGCCGCGGCTTCCCCACGCTGATGGGCCTCGAGGGCCGCGTCGGCGAACTGATCCGCACGCCGGGCGGGAAGACCCTCTCGCCGGTGGCGCTCGGATGGCTGCTGACCCACGGCCACCGCGCCCTCCCCTACATCTGGGAGTATCAGGCCGTCCAGACCGCCGCCGACACGCTCGTCCTCCGCATCGTGCCCACCGATCGATTCACGCGCGAGGTGGCGATCGAGATCGAGCGCGCTCTGACCGCCTTGCTCGGCTCCGATATCACCGTGAAGGTCGAGGCCGTCGACCGCATCGCCCTCGAGCCGTCCGGGAAGCGCCTCATCATCAAGTCTGAGCTGGCGCCGCGGTCAACGATCTCAGGATGATGACCTGACGCCGGAAGTCGCGCCCGGCGCGGCCCAGACCTGGCGAAACTTGCCGCTGACCCGGTCCGAACTGGGCCGCTCCGGGGCCCGCTCGACGTTGGCGAGGGGCAGACGGTGCGCCGACAGGTACGCCCGTAGGCCGCGGGCCACCGCCTCCCAGACACGACCGTCATCGGCGCTGGGCGCCACTTCGAGCCGCACGCTCAGGGTTGCCCGCCCAGTCTGGACTACCTGGCACCGCTGCACCCCCGGTGTCTCCTCGACCAGTTTAATCAGGGCCAGCGGCAACAGCGGGACGGTCCCGCCCCGTGAGGTCTCCAGGTACACCATCTCGTCCCGCCGCCCCTCCACCCGGATGAGCGGCAGCGGGCTCCCGCAGGGGCAAGGGACCGGAATGGTCGTGATGCTGTCGCCAAGGTCGTAGCGGATGATCGGCTGGACCCGATTGGCCAGGTTGGTCAGCAGCGTCGTGTACGACGCTCGACCCGGGGGGACCGGCTGATAGTGTTCGTCGACCGGCTCAAGGATCCCCCAGTCGGCGCTGACGTGGAGCCCCTCGCGCAGACAGCCCCAGGCCAGGCGTGTGAACTCGGAGGCACCGTAGTTCTCGCGGACCGGGCCCCCGAACGCCGAGACGATCTCGCGGCGCGCCCCCGGCGCGAGCCACTCCCCGCCGTAGCCCACCAGCGCCGGCCGGATCGCAAGCCGCCCGGCAAGCTGTTCCCGGGCCAGGAGCATCAAGACGGTCGGGTAGCCGATCAGCTCGGCCGGCTTGAAGCGGTTCAGGGCCCGGACGACCTCGGGCTCCGGCCGCAGGACTGAAAAGACCCGGACCCGGTTGAACGGCCACGGGCGCGCCCGGCGGGCGACCCCCATCATGCTCACGCTCACGTAGTGACCCCCGGTCGCGACCACGGTCGCCACCCTGTCGCCCTGGCGCAGCATGGCCCACAACCGCGCCGGTGTCATCCAGGCCACCAGCCCGCGCACCAGCGTCAGGGCCCGGTAGACGGCCACGGCATTGGCGTCGTGCACGAAGATGCCGGGCTCCCCGCTGATGCCGGAGCTCGTCCAGACGGCGTAGCGCCCGAGGTAGCGTCGGCCGACGTTCGACTTGTCGGCCACAAACGCCTCGACGCCGGCCCGTGTGACCGCCGGGTCGGTCCCCCACGCGTCGAAGCGCGCCATCAATTGCCGCTTCGTCACCGGTGGCAGCGCCCGGAGCTCCCA
>JACCZL010000201.1 GCA_013695975.1 Chloroflexota bacterium | reverse complement strand
CGGCTTCCATTGCCCAGGCACGCCCGTGCTGCATGTCTGCTGCGCGGGCCGGTTCGACGATGGCCACGGAGAGGTCGCCGATGGCGACATCGGGTGGCAAGAGGTGACGGTCGAGGGCGTCGTCTCGCATGGCAGCGGCGAGCTCGTCGAGCGAATGGGCGTCGGCGAGTCGAAAGCTCCCGACCCAGAGGCGCACGAGTCGCGCCAGGTGGGCGCCGCAGCCGAGGGCCTCGCCGAGGTCACGGGCGATCGACCGGATGTAGGTGCCCTTGGAGCAGGCGACTGTCAGGGCGAGCCTGGGTGGGCGCCACCAGTGGAGCGTCAGCCGGTGAATGGTGACTTCGCGCGCCTGCAAGCGGGGTGCCTCGCCCTGACGGGCGAGCTGGTACGCTCGCCGTCCGCCCACCTTGACGGCCGAGAACGCGGGTGGGCGCTGGAGGATCGGCCCGCGAAAGGTGTCGAGGGCCGCGTCGAGCGCGGCCGGCGTCAGGTTCGGGACGGCGGCGGTGTCGAGCATCTCGCCTTCGGCGTCGTCGGTCCGAGTCTGGACGCCGAGCACGACCTCGGCGTAATAGCCCTTGTCGCGGTCGGCCAGTCGGTCGACGAGGCGGGTAGCCCGACCGACACAGATCGGCAAAACTCCTTCGGCGGCCGGATCGAGCGTCCCGGCGTGCCCGACCCGCCGAAGGCCGAGCAGGCGACGAACGACGGCCACGACGTCGTGGGAGGTGAACCCGGGCTCTTTGCAGATGTTCAGGAAACCAGACCCGACCACCTACTCCCCCCGTTCGATGCCGCGGAGCAGGCGGAGGACGCGGTCGCCGCTGGCGATCGAGGTGTCGAGCTCGAAGTCGAGGTGGGGGGTGTGTCGGAGGTCGATCCGCCCAGCCAGCTCGCGGCGGAAGAAACCGGCTGCGTGGCGGAGCCGCTTCAGGGTCTCGCGCGCCTCGGCGTCCTCGGCCAGGACGCTGACGAAGACCCTGGCCCGCTGGAGGTCTGGCGCGACGTTGACCTCGGTGACGCTAATCAGCGACCAGAGCTCGGGATCGTCGACCTCATGGCGCAGCAGCTTCGCGATCTCCTCGCGCAGGAGCTGGTTGAGGCGTTGCTGCCGGCGGGAAGCCATGGGAGCAGTATGCAGTAGGCGGTAGGCAGTTAGACGGCGCTCTCCATCTACTGCCTACCGCCTACCGCGGCTAGAACTGCTCCTGCCCGAAGGCTTCGATCACGTCGCCTTCGGCGAAGTCGCTGAAGCCGTCCAGGAGGATGCCGCACTCGTAGCCGGTGGCCACCTCGCGCACGTCGTCCTTGACGCGGCGGAGCGTTCCGATCCGACCCTGCCAGAGCGACTGGGCGTTGCGCAACACTCGGACCTGGCTGTTGCGAGTGATCTGCCCGTCGGTGACGTAGCAGCCGGCCGCGGCGCCGCCCTTCCGAACCGCGAAGACCTGGCGGATCTCGGCGTGGCCATGGATTACCTCGCGGAAGCGCGGGCCGAGCATACCGACGAGGGCTTTGCGGACGTCGTCGACGACGTTGTAGATGACGTTGTATTGGCGGATGTCGACACCCTGAATGTCGGAGGCGCTGTGGGCGCCCGGCTCGGTTTTGACATTGAAGGCGATGATGATCGCCTTCGACGCTGACGCGAGCTGGACGTCCGACTCGGTCACGTTGCCGGTCCCCGACCGAATCACCTTGACCCGCAGACCTTCTTCCTCGAGCCGCTCGAGCGACGTCGCCAGCGGCTCGATCGAGCCCTGGACGTCGGCCTTCAGGATCAAGTTCAGGTCGCGGATCGCGCCGGCCTGGATTTGGTTGAAGATGTCCTCGAGCGAGACCTCGCCGGCGCCGTGACCGGCCTCGCGCTGGGACTGTCGCTGGCTGAGGGCCACCTGCTGCCGGGCCGTCTTCTCGTCCGCGACCGCGGCCAGCCGATCGCCGGCCTGGGGCACACCGGAGAGCCCGAGGATCTCGACCGGTGTGGCGGGGTCGGCCGACTTGATCCGCTTGCCCTGGTCGTTGAACAGGGCCCGAAGCTTGCCGGTCTGGTTGCCGACCACCACCACGTCGCTCACGTTGAGAGTCCCGCGCTGGACGAGCACGGTAGCGACCGGACCGCGGGCCTTGTCGAGCCGCGCCTCGACGACGAGCCCCACCGCCGGCCGGTTCGGGTTCGCCTTGAGCTCGGCCACCTCGGCCATGATCGCCACCGTCGAGAGCAGGTCCTCGATCCCTTCGCCGGTGCGTGCCGAGACCGGGACCAGCGGGACGTCCCCGCCGTAGTCCTCGATGAGCACGCTCTGGTCGGCGAGCTGCTGCTTGACTCGATCGAGATTGACATCCGGTCGGTCAATCTTGTTGAGAGCGACGACGATCGGCACCTTCGCCGCGCGGGCGTGGTCGATCGCTTCCCTGGTCTGCGGCATCACGCCGTCGTCCGCCGCGACGACCAGGATCGCGATGTCGGTGGCCTGCGCACCCCGGGCGCGCATCGCGGTAAAGGCTTCGTGGCCGGGGGTGTCGAGGAAGGTGATCTTGCGGGGTTCGCCGTCGACGGTGACCTCGACTTGATAGGCGCCAATGTGCTGGGTGATGCCTCCCGCTTCGCCCGAGGCTACCCGGGTCTGCCGGATCCGGTCGAGCAGGCTCGTCTTGCCGTGGTCGACGTGGCCCATAACGGTGACCACTGGCGGCCGACTGACCAGGTTGGCCGCCTCCTCTTCGGAGACCTCGCCGTCCTCGACTTCGGCCTCGGCCTGCTCCTCGGCGACGGCCGGTGCAACGGCCTCACTCACCTCGTAGCCAAGATCGGCGGCGACGATCGCCGCGGTGTCGTAGTCGATGACCTGGTTCATCGTGGCGAAAATGCCACTCTTGATCAGGGCCTGGATGACGCCGGCCGGGCGCAGGCCCAGGCGGTTGGCCAGGTCTTCGACGGTCATCATCGGCGGTAGCGCCAGCTCGCCGGCCGACACGGCGACGCCGTTGCCGGCCCCATCGACGAGCGTGGCGGTTGACGACGTGGTGGGCGCATCGCGGCGAGCTGGTCGGCCGCGGTTGCCGCCCGGCCGACCTCGGCCTCGGCCTCCGCCGCGGCGAAATGGTCTAGGACTCATAGGGGGTTCCTTTCTTCAGCGCCGTCAGCATGGCTATCAGCCGACGGGGTGTTCGTCTACCTGTGGGTCGGTGACCAGCGCGGACTGAGGGCCGAGCGCTGAGCGCTGATAGCGTTCCAGCGCCGCGCCGTCGGCGTCGCTCAGCTCTGTCTTCAGCGCCCGCTCCAGCGCTTTGCGGCGTAGCGCCGTACGCCAGCAGTCGGGGAGCCTGCAAAGGTAGGCGCCCCGGCCTGACTGCTTGCCAGTCGGGTCGACGACGACAGCGCCCGCCGTCGTCCGGACGACCCGCACCATCTCACGCTTGGGGCGGAGCGACCGGCACGCGACGCACGTCCGTTCGGGGATGTGGCGTAGCGGCATCCGGCCTCCGTCCTAGCCGTCGGCGCTCACCTCGGCCGGCGTCTTGGTAGCGGCCTCGGCTCCATTGACGGCCGCGGCGACCACGACCTCGCGCTCTTCCTCGGCGTCTACCGGCGGCTCGGCGTCGATCGGCGGGCTGGCCTGCTCGGCGGCGGCCTGCTCGGCAGCCGCCTGCTCGGCGGCGACGGCCGTGTCACTCTTGATGTCGATTCGCCAGCCGGTCAGCTTGGCCGCCAGGCGGGCGTTCTGCCCCTCCTTGCCGATCGCCAGCGAGAGCTGTCGCTCGGGCACGACAACCGTGGCCGTCCTGGTGTCCTCGTCGACCGTCACCTTGACGACCTGAGCGGGGCTGAGCGCATTCGCCACGTAGCGGGAGGCGTCCTCGTCCCACTCGATGACGTCGATCTTCTCGCCGCCGACTTCGTTGACGATGTTCTGGATCCTGACGCCCCGCATGCCGACGCACGAGCCGACCGGATCGATCCCCTCCTGACGGGCGTGTACGGCGACCTTGGAGCGGGCGCCAGCCTCGCGGGCGATGGCTTTGATCTCGACGGCGCCGTTGAAAATCTCCGGCACTTCTTGCTCGAACAGCCGGCGCAGCATCAGTCGATGAGCACGCGAGACGATCACCTGTGGTCCGCGATAGGTGTCGTGGACCTCGGCGACGTAGACCCGGATTCGCTGGCCCGGGTAGTACCGCTCGGTGTGGACCTGCTCGCCGCGAGGCATGATGGCTTCGGCCCGCCCCAGCTCGACGATCGCCGTCCCGTTCTCGATACGCTGGATGATGCCGTGGGCGATCTCGCCTTCGCGCTCGGCGAACTCGTCGAAGACCAGCTTGCGCTCGGCGTCGCGCAGCTTCTGGAGCACGACCTGCTTGGCGGTCTGGGCCGCGATCCGACCGAAGGCCGGCGGCGTCACGTCGGTCGTGACCTTCTCGCCAAGCTTCGCGTCCGGGTCGAGCTTCCTGGCCTCCTCGAGGGTAATCTGATCGTGGATCAGGACCTCGTCCAGGCGCTCCTCCTCGAGCTGGTCGACGACGAGCTGGTGGCGGCAGATCTGCACCACGCCCGACTCTGGGCCAATGTGGGCCGTAAAGTCCATCGCTGGCGTCTCGAAGTTGCGCTTGTAGGCCTGGACCAGGGCGGCCTCGATGGCCTCGATGACCATTTCCTTCGGGACGCCCTTTTCGCTGCTGAGCTGCGTGATCGCGGACAGGAACTCGGACCTCATAACTCTCTTCACGCCTCCCAACAGATTGTTCGTCGCAGCGGCCTCGTTGCCGTCCCCCAGGCCAGGCGACGTTACGGATACTCCCGACAACAAAAGAAGTGGGGGTCACCCACTTCAGCGGCCCGTGCGACTCGACGGGATTATAGCACCGTCACAGACGCCTCACAAGGTGATGGGCGCGGCCCGGAGCCGTCCTCGCGCCCGCCGTTCGGGCCCGCTGCGGAAGGCACGATTCAGGGTTCCGTCCAGCGTGCTACACTGCCCGAGCAGGGAGGCTGGCGCCCCCCGGCAACCATCCGGGAGGGGTCGTGACCCAGGGATTCGGAGCGCTCGGGACCGATGAGACGCTGGCGCGCCCACGCCAGACGGTCGCGTCGGTAGTTGGCGTGGCCCGTGGCCGCCACCTGCTGGGGCGCGACTGGGCTTCTGCCTGGTTGTTCCTGGCTCCCTGCATGCTGGTCCTGGTCGGATTGATCGGCTACCCCTTCGTCTCTGCGATCTTGCTGAGCTTCCAGGCCAAGCTGGTGGGCAGTCCCGGCGCCTGGGTCGGCTTGCAGAACTACTACGACCTCCTCTTTGGCCGCGACCTGAGCGGGGCCTTTTTCCAGTCGGTGCGCGTGTCCGTCCTCTACACCCTGGTGGCCCAGGTCCTGAAGCTGGTCCTCGGCATGTCGATGGCGCTGCTGCTCCACGAGCAGTTCCGAGGACGGATGTTCATGCGGGCGCTCTTCTTCATCCCCTGGGCTGTGCCGACCCTGATCGCCGGCTTGACCTGGAAGTGGATGTATGACGGGACGTCGGTCGGGCTGCTCAACATGCTGGTGTTGCGGCTTGGCGTGACCAACGAGCTGGTGCAGTGGCTCGGCAACTACAATCTCGCCCTCTGGTCGGTGGTGGTGGCCGTGGTCTGGGCCAGCACCCCGTTCTGGGCGATGATGTTCCTGGCCGGCCTCCAGGCGATCCCGGGCGAGCTCTACGAGGCGGCCGAGATCGACGGGGCGGACGTCTTCCAGCGGTTCCGGAGCATCACCCTGCCGGGGCTGGCGCCGATCATCATCATCACGGCGATGCTCTCGACCATCTGGACGGCCAACAGCATCAACTTCGTTTACGTGCTGACCGGCGGTGGCCCGGCCAACGCGACGATGATCTTCCCCCTGTTGGCTTACCAGGTCGGCGTGGCCGGCGCGCAGCGGCTCGGCATGGGCGCGACGATCTCGCTGTTCTTCTTCCCGGTCTTCCTGGTGTTGATTTACTTCTTGACCAAGCGGATGCTGGCCGAGGAGGAGCGCTAGGTGGTCGCCCTCGCGATGTCGCGGCAACGGGCACGGCTCACCAAGCGGGTCGTCCTGTTCGGGGGCCTGGCGCTCTTCACCCTCTGGACGGTCCTGCCCCTGTATTGGATCGTGGTGACCTCGATCAAGCCGAACCTGTTGATCTACCGTGAGCCGCAGTTGATTCCGAGCCAGGTCACAGCGGATCACTACACCTTCGTCCTGACCCGGACGCCCTTCTTGCAGTACGTCAAGAACAGCTTCACCGTGACGCTCGTCACCACCGTCCTGTCGAGCGCGATCGGCACGCTGGCCGCCTACGCGATCACGCGGCTCAGCTTCCGTGGACGCGCGTGGGTGGCGCGCGCGGTCGTCGTGACCTACCTCGTTCCGGCGTCGCTCCTGTTTATCCCGATGTTCCAGGTGATCCACACCCTCGGGCTGATCGACAACGTGGTCGGGCTGATGGTTACCTACTTGACGTTCACGGTCCCGTTCGCGACGTGGATGATGATCGGCTACTTCCGGAGCGTGCCGTTCGAGCTCGAGGACGCGGCGCTGGTGGACGGCTGCTCGCGGATGCAGGCGCTGGTGCGGATCATGCTGCCACTGGCGCTGCCGGCCCTGGCGGTGGTGGCGCTCTTCGCCTTTACCCTCTCCTGGAACGAGTTCTTGTATGCCCTCGTCTTCATCGGCAGTGACTCCCAGAAGACGCTGACGCTCGGCCTGATCGGGCTGGTCCGTGGGGACACGTTCCCGTGGGGCCCGATGATGGCGGCGTCGCTCCTGGGCGCCCTGCCGCCGGTCCTGGTGTACGTGGTCTCGCAGAAATGGGTCGTGTCCGGCCTGGCGGCCGGCAGCGTCAAGGGATGAACGTAGGGGCGGATCGCGATCCGCCCCTGCACAAGGAGGAGGAATCTCATGGGTACCGATCGTCGCCATCTGCTCGCGCGCCGCGACTTCCTACGCT